>JAGRHX010001508.1 GCA_020444775.1 Gammaproteobacteria bacterium | reverse complement strand
ACCGGCGCATTGTGGTGCGCGGCAACGTCATCAGCGACAACCTGAACAACCCCGAAGAGGTGTCGTTCCAGGCGGGTGGGATCCTGGTCACCGCTAACTCCAGCGATCCGCAGGTCGAAAGTTACGACGTGGTGATCGAGGGAAATACCGTCACCAATTGTCAGTTTGGCGGTATCCGTGCGGTGAGCGATGTGGCGAACCCGCATGTGAGATTGTTCATTCGTCGCAACACGGTCAATGGCAGCGGCACCAACGGCGTAATCACGGTCGATAACGTGCAGTTCTGCGAGATCGCCGATAACACGGTCGTGGATGATTTCACCGGTGCGACGTACGGGATCTATGTGATCGAGGCGCTCGATTTCCGCATCCTGCGCAATACGGTTTCCGGGGTTGGGCGCCAAGGCATTTACGTTGAGGCCGCGGTCAGCACGCGATTCTCGATCGCCGGCAACGCCGTAGATAGCGTGGGCATTGGTCTGGCCAACTGCGACGGCATCAAGGTCAATGCCACGGTCGCCAACAATGCCGAGTGTGAGATCGCGGCTAATACGGTTCGCAACACCGCCGCCGTCGCCAACTTGACGAAGGGCATCAACATCGACGCTGACCTCGATTACTGGACGCTGAGAGATAACGACGTCGACGTCGGGGGCAGTCTCGCCAATGCGTACGTGTGGACGGCGCCCGCGCACTACACGGTCTCGAACAATATTGGCGGTGAGGCCGGGGATCTCTAGACCGACAGACACCGAGGTGAGAGATGAATGAATCTCAAAGTGAGCGGGCCGCGCGCCATGCGCGGGTGATGGAGCGCGCCGTCGAAGGGCCGCCGGGCAGCACCGCGACCGCCCAGCGTCGCACCGATGAGTTGCTCGCGTCGCTGGTGATGGAGGTCTCGCGAGTCGGGGATGTGCTCGAGGATATCCGCGACGAGCTCAGGAGGTCTCCGATCTGATGGCCACCGAAGTCACGCTCGTCGAGGCGATTGTCGGCGCGCTGGGCGCGCTCGGCACCGCGCTCAGCTCATGGGCTCTGCTGACGCGCGCGTCGACAGAAAGCCGCAGCAAGTCGGCCGAGGTGCAGTCTGCCGCGGCGATGCAGCTCACGCAGCAGCAAGGGCAATTCACCAGCTCCCTGATCTCTCGGGTGTCGGAGCTCGAGACCACCATCAAGGATGAGCGCGTGCGATGCGACGAGCGCGTCAACGAGGAGCGCGCGCGGTGCGACGGCGAGCTTGAGAAGCGCGACTCTGAGATCGGCCGTATCCGCTGCGAGCTCGTCAAGATTCAGCGTGGCCACGACGCCAAGGTGAGGCACGATGATCCGCGTTGATCCGGTGCTTGGGTTCGACCTCTTAGGCGTGATCGTCGGGGTGTTCTTGGTGTGGAGCGCGCCGCGGCTGATCGGGTCGTACCGAAGGACGGGGCGAGCGCTGCTCGGCGTAGGTATTGCCGTGCACCGAGGCTATTGGGGGGTGTGGCGGTGGTGTGGAGAGTGGGGCGGCGATGCTGCCTGGCTGCACGACCTGCTCGAGCAGCATCAACTCACGCCGTGGCTGGCGACAGGCGCCTACATCATGGGCGCGGCGTTGAAGGTGATGGCCCCCTGGCACGATGCGGGGCTGATGAGCGAGCGCACCACGGCGATGGTCTTCGGGGGCTGCGCGCTCGTCTGGTGCTTGGGCAGCGCCTCCCCTTGGTTGGTCGCGCAACTGCTCGGCTGACGCTGGATATTAGGATCGTCCTAACAGGGGATTTAGGAAAGGTCCAGGCTTGCTCGCAACCCCTCCTCGAATCCCCTTGTCTTTCAGCTGCTTATCTGGCTCCCCGGGACGGGCTTGAACCGCCGACCTAGTGATTAACAGGGAGGCGCACATCCCTGCAAATCAACGGGTTGGATTTAGGGTTCGTCCAGATCTGAGCACTGGATATTAGGATCGCCCGGCTTTGCGTTGGGCAGGTCGGTGACGGTCTCAACGAGGTTCGGTAGGCGGTCGTAGGTGCGCCGCACCATCTGTACGCTCTTCCCCGCGGCGAACGCCTTGTCCGTGTGTGTGCCAGGGAAGTCGGTGACGCCCTTGGCGCCGATGTCGTGCAAGGTGAACGGGTCGAGGCCGGCCTGTCGCCGCGCGCGCTGTACCGCCTGATACAGGCCAGACTGCGTGTAGGGCTTGCCACGCTGAGTCTGAATGATCGTGATGCCGTCTGGGTGCGCGTGCTCCTTGGCGAGCGCGACCGCCGCCCTCAGCCCGTTCGTCCATGCCTTGATCTGCTTGCGATTGGTCTTGCTCTGGACGATCAGGATCCCCTCTCGTCGGATGTCGGTCGCCGCGAGCTTCACGACGTCGCCCGAGCGCGCCATGCACCGATACGTGATCTCAACAGCCGCTCGGATCATCGGTGGGCAGTGAGCGAGCAGCAGCCG
>JAGRHX010000150.1 GCA_020444775.1 Gammaproteobacteria bacterium | reverse complement strand
GACCTACCGTCCCTGATCGAGATCGCGCGTGAGACGGACATAGATATATGCGTGTGTGAGATGTCCATGTCACTGATGGGCATTAGGAAAGACGAGTTGATCGACTATCCCGACATGGAATTCTGCGGCGTCGCCAGCTTCGTGGAGACCGCCTCGAAAGCCGGGACAACATTGTTCATTTGAATCGGAGTCCGAGATGGCTGATGACAATACGTTCGATCTAACCGGGCTGAAGTGCCCGATGCCGATCGTCAAGCTCAACAAGATCATGAAGACGTTGGCCGCGAACGACGAGTGCACCGTCACATCCGACGACCCGGCGTTCAAGCCCGACGTAGAAGCCTGGTGCAACAAGACCGGACACGCGTTGCTCCACTGTATCGATGACGGGGGCAAAATTGTCGCGATGATTCGGAAACAAGACTGAACAACGCGGAGAAATCGAGGATGGACACCGACCAACATTTCGGGCTGCAGGTGATCATATGCTCCGGCCGCGGAGCCTGTGAGCGAGCGGTTGCAGGCTTCGGTTTGGCCCTCGCCGCGGCGGCATCGGGAACCAAGGTCGTCATTTTGTTGACGATGCACGGCGCCGAATGGGCGATCAAGACCAACGGCAATCAAGTTGATGTGCCCGGCTTCTCCTCAATCGCGGAATACATCGACCTGATCCAGAACCACGGCGGACGCATTGAATTGTGTGCGACGTGTCTCGAAAACGCGTGCATGTTGCAGGGCGTAGGCGACGGAAAGCGTGAACTACGAGATGGGATCCACCAAGTGGGATTGACGAACGCAGCAACGCGGACGGAGCACGTTCCGACGGTGACGTTTTGAGAACTCAGGCGATGAAGGACCTCCAAACGCAACCGGCCACCTCAATGTCCACGTCGGGCGTTTCCAATGCCGGCGCCGTGTGGCGATGGGCTGCGCTTCTGCTCTGCCTATGCGGCGCACCGCTCGTGCTATCGTGGCTCGGATTTGATTTCTCGTCCGCACCGGATCCTCACGAGGTTAGCCGGCTTTCACAAGAGAACCTGCACGAAGCCGCCCACGCCGTGCTGCGCGGCAGCTTCACGCATACCATACTCGAGTGGACCGCCGTTTGTGTCGCCGCCTTCGTCGCCCTCTTGGCATTGGTTCACTACCGGCTCGTGCGCGAGCCATCCGTTCTCATCATTGGGATAGCCCTCGCATGCGCTGGTGGTATGGATGCGTTTCATACGTTTGCGGCAGACGGGTTGATCCACGCCACAGCGAGCAACGAGAAACTGGTTCCCTTTACGTGGGCGTTGTGCCGTTTGTTCAACGGATGCATTCTGTTAGTGGGATTTGGCGTCGTTCTTTTTCGACGGCGACCTAGTGTGAGACGAGAGGGGCTGCTTGTCGCCGGTACCTGCGGCGCTCTTATACTCTGTGCTTACCTAGCGATCTCAATATGCGTACGATCGGATAAGCTCCCTCAAACAATGTTCCCCGGTTCGCTGATCGTTCGTCCCTACGATGTCTACCCCCTCGTCCTCTTCATCATTACTGGCGTTGTCCTGTGTCCGATTTACCTCAGGCGTACGAAATCCAAATTCGGGTATGCCTTGGTTCTGTCGACGATTCCCAACGTCGCGACGCAGCTGTACATGGCCTTCGGTTCGTCACACTGCCATGACACTTTCTCCAATGTGGCTCATGCTCTGAAAGTGGTGTGCTACGGCGTGCCGCTTGCCGGACTGCTTATTGAATACGTACACACTTATCGCATGAACGCGCGGCTTTTGCGGGACGCCGAGATGTTCCGGCGGAATGCAGAGACGCAGTCACGCGCCCAAGCAGAAGCCCTTGTGCATTCCGCGGAGTTACTGTCGAACTTAGAGGAAGCCAAGGAACGGCTCGAAGAACAAACAGCCCGGGCCAACTCGATGGCCGCCACGGCTGAATTGGCGAATCGTGCCAAGAGCGAATTCCTGGCCAACATGAGCCACGAGATTCGCACACCGATGACGGCGATCCTCGGGTTCGCGGACCTGCTGGTTGAAGAGGGCGACCTGTCGCGGGCGCCGGAGCGCCGGGTCAACATCGTCCGGACGATTCAGCGAAACGGCGAGCATCTTCTCGGCGTGATCAACGACATCCTGGATGTCGCCAAGATCGAGGCCGGCAAACTCGAAGTCGAGCGGAAGACCTGCGCGCCGTGCCAGGTGCTCGCGGAAGTGGCCTCGTTGATGCAGGTGCGCGCCGACGAACGCAAGATCGAGTTTCGAATCGATCCCGACGGGCCCCTGCCCGAATCGATCGAGAGCGACGAACTCCGCCTGCGCCAGATTCTGATCAACCTCGTGGGCAACGCCATCAAGTTCACAGAGCACGGAAGCGTCCGACTGATCCCAGGTCTCGAGACCGGTCCGGTGCCGCGATTGCACTTCGACATCGTGGACACCGGAATCGGCATGACGGAGGAGCATGCGGCGAAGCTCTTTGCGCCCTTCACACAGGTGGATTCATCGATGGCGCGACGGTTTGGCGGAACCGGACTGGGATTGACCATCAGCCGCCGCCTCTCGGAGATGCTCGGCGGAGGCATCGAGATCGTGGCGTCCGCGCCGGGCGAGGGTACGACCATGAGAGTCACGGTGGACCCGGGTCCGCTCGACGGCGTGGCCATGATCGACGATGTGTCGCGCGCGATCTCCGAATCCGTCGATGTCGCGGCCATTCAGGAAACGCCGGCACGCGAGGATGCTCCGGACCCCCTGGCCGGGATGAAGATTCTTCTGGCGGAGGACGGACCTGACAATCAGCGGTTGCTCTCCTTCATGCTGAAGAAGGCCGGCGCCAGCGTCGACATCGCCGAGAATGGCCGGGCGGCGGTAGAGATGGTGTGGAAGGCGGTCGAGCAGTCGGCGTACTACGACCTCGTGCTGATGGACATGCAGATGCCGATCATGGACGGCTATGAGGCCACGGCGCAGTTGCGCGCGAAAGGATACCGTCGGCCGATCGTCGCTCTGACCGCACACGCCATGGGCGGCGAGATGGAAAAGTGCCTCTCCGCGGGATGCGACGGATACCTGACCAAACCCATCAAAAAATCAACACTCGTCGAGGGTGTCCTCAAACATGCTCACGCCGCCACGTCCGTGGTTCCGGAACGCGAGGCTGTTTCGTGAAGCGCATTTTTGCGAGCGGCTGGACCCCGTGGATGGAAAGGACAAGTGCGCGCCCGGCGGCGGCACTAATCGAGGGTCTGTTCGCCGGCACGTTTCTACTGGCCTGCACGCTATCGTGCATCTGGATCGTTTATCAGGAAGCGAGCGATGCGCATGATTCGGCAGTGCACGCGGACCTGCGCCGCCTGGCTCATGCAGCCGCGGCAAACATGGATGGTGATTTGCGCGACCCCATACGCTCCTCGGAACAGCAGGATTCGAGCGAATTCCACGATGGGGGATCAAAACTGGCCTGCGTCCTCTGTCCCGTTTGTGGCACAGGCGTTTACGATGAGCCACGGAGTCGCGCCGGCCGCACCTCCCGCCTCGGCGTCCCAGGATCGGGGTTTCCGTTGCATGGAAATTGCAACTTGACTCCACGATGCCTGGAAGTTCGAGTCGTCCATATTTGACGGAGATCCTCGTCTCGCAAACACGGCCGCGTCGTGGAGACACGTCCGGTAAGGACATGCGCCTTCTCCACACGCCCGATATCTCCAACGGTTGCTCAACGCCGGCCGAACGACCCGGTCACAGCTGCAGAGGCATCCGTCGACCGCCGATACTGCTATCAACCCGCCGCCGAACTCGAACGATTTGCGACGGGCGACAACACCGAGGCCATTCCGTCGGCATTGGAGGAGCGTGATCGCTTGTCGAACCGCATCGCCCTCTCGCCGAACCCTACGCTGGCACCTCGGCTGCAACAGGCGGAGTGACCGAGGCGTGAAACGGCAAACGGACGGATGTGCAGCAGTGAAAAATGGCATGCGAACATCACCCGTGCGGGCTGCTCGATCGCGCGGAGTCGCCGGGTCCATCGCTGTGCTATGGGCGTGCAGCGCAGGTGCCGGATGGTGGGTACTCGCGCGTTACGAAGTTTCGCCGGAGACAGCCGGCGCTCAGACGCCATCCTGGCCGGCTGACTGTAGCATTGGAGTCGATGACACTAAGTATTCATTGCTTCTCTTCGCACATCCGCACTGTCCGTGCACGCGTGCTAGCATCGGCGAATTGGAACGCCTTCTCGCGACGGCGGGGGAGTACGTTCGAACAACGGTCGTATTTTATCGACCCCGTGATGCCTCCGACGAGTGGGTGAACTCGGATCTGTGGAACAAGGTCAAGGGGATGCAAGGTATTGAAGCGCGTATTGATCCCGGAGCCGAGTCGGCCCGACGCTTCGGTGTCGGTGTTTCAGGCCACGCGCTCCTGTACGGCTCGGATGGGCGCTTGCGCTTCTCCGGCGGCATCACCACGTCTCGAGGACACGAAGGGGATAATTTAGGTCGCAGTTCGATCGTCGCCATTCTACGCGGCAAGACCCCCCTGACCCAATCGTCGGCTGTATTCGGATGCCGATTGTTTCCGGCCGGTTCCGCGGATACGACACAATGATCTCTGAGGGTACCATTTCAGCCGAACGCCGTGAATCCCACAATGCCATCGAAGCGCGCGCAGCGGAACTGTTCCGAGAGTCAAGCTTCAGGAACCATTTGTACACCGACAAACTGCTTGCAATCTTGATGGTGTTTCAGTGGGCGGCTGCGGTGGCAGGCGCCTTGTGGGTTTCGCCCAATACATGGATCGGCGAAACGAGTACGACGCACATTCACGTATGGGCTGCCCTTGTCGTCGGAGGCATCCTCACGATCTTCCCGGTGCTCATTGTGATCCTCCGAGGCGGAAGCGTCTTATCGCGACACGTCCTGGCAATATCCCAAGTTCTGTTTTCGGCACTTCTTATCCACTTGACGGGCGGTCGAATTGAAACCCATTTTCACGTTTTCGGATCATTGGCGTTCCTAGCGTTCTATAGAGACTGGAAAGTCATCATTGCTGCGACGACGGTCGTAGCGCTCGACCATTTGATTCGAGGGCTTTATTGGCCGCAATCCGTCTTCGGAATCCTGAATTCCACGTCGTGGCGATGGGCTGAACACGCCGGATGGGTCATCTTTGAGGACATTGTGCTACTCATCGCATGTCGTCGCGGACTCGTCGAACTCCGAGCCGTTGGCCGGAACCAAGCCGAATTGGAGGCGGTGAACAAGGGCATCGAACGGGAAGTCGTCGCGCGGACGGCTGATTTGCAAACCGCGCAGAAAGCGGCCGAAGCCGCCAGCAACGCCAAGAGCGAATTCCTGGCCAACATGAGCCACGAGATTCGCACGCCGATGACGGCGATCCTTGGCTACACGGAGAACCTGCTAGACCCAGACCTGTCCGATTCCGACAAGCTCGGCGCCGTTCACACCGTCCGCCGCAACAGCGAACACCTGCTGCAGATCATCAACGACATCCTCGACCTGTCCAAGATCGAGGCCGGCAAACTCGCAGTCGAGCAGCTGCGGTGTTCGCCGGTTCAACTGGCCGCCGAAGTGCAGTCGCTCATGCAGGTCCGCGCCGGCGCCAAGAACATCGCCTTGAACACAGAGTTCATCGGGCCGGTGCCCGAGTCGATCGAGAGCGACCCCACCCGGCTTCGGCAGATCCTCGTGAACCTGGTGGGGAACGCCATCAAATTTACGGAATCGGGCGGCGTCCGGATCATCACGCGGCTGGTGGACGGTCCGGAGGGTGAGGTTCAAGGCGGGGCCAACGTCCCGCGGATGCAGTTTGACGTGCTGGATACGGGGATCGGCATGACGGAGGAGCAGGTCGGCAGATTGTTCCAGCCGTTCACCCAAGCCGACACCTCCACGGCCCGCAGGTTCGGCGGCACGGGCCTGGGATTGAGCATCAGTGTGCGCCTGGCGGAGATGCTGGGCGGCGGGATCGCCGTCGAAAGCACACCGGGAGAGGGAAGTCTGTTCCGCCTTACGGTTGGCGCGGGATCACTCGAGGGAGTGAAGATGTTGGAGGATCCAGCGACGGCAATATTCGCGAAACCTGGAGCTCCCGGCGCTGCCACGAATGCGGGCGATGCCCCGCTCGACTGCCAGATCCTGCTTGCAGAGGACAGTCCGGACAACCAGCGGCTGATCGGTCACATCCTGCGAAAAGCCGGAGCGGAGGTCACGATCGTCGAGAACGGCAAGCTGGCCATCGAAGCGGCGTTAACGGCCCGTGACGAGGGCACGCCGTTCGATGTCATCCTGATGGACATGCAGATGCCGGTGATGGGCGGATATGAGGCCACAGGACTTCTCCGGAAGAAGGGCTACTCCGGTCCGATCATCGCCCTGACGGCCCATGCCATGGAAGGCGACCGAATCAAGTGCATCGTCGCTGGCTGCGACGACTACGCCACCAAACCCATCGACCGAACAAAGCTGATTGAAATGATCCGGA
>JAGRHX010000149.1 GCA_020444775.1 Gammaproteobacteria bacterium | reverse complement strand
ACCAGACCGGCCTGGCGCAGAAGGGGGGCGCCGTGATCAGCCACCTGCGTATCGCCACCGATCCCGGTTCGATCACCTCTACCCGGATTGCGAACGGTGGCGCCAATCTGGTGATCGGCTGCGACCTGTTGGTGACCGGTGCAAGAGATACCCTGGCGACCATGGACATGGGACGCACCCGGGTGGTGGCCAACGGGCACCGGGTGATGACCGGCTTGTTCACGCGCACCCCCAATCTGTCCTTCCCCAGCGAGGAAATGCACCAGCGTATCGAGGCCGCCTGTGGTTCGGTTGCGGTCGATTATGTCGAAGCGACACGGATAGCCACCGCGCTGATGGGTGATTCGATCGCGACCAACCTGTTCATGCTCGGCTTTGCCTACCAGAAAGGTCTGGTGCCATTGCATGCGCGCTCCATAGAGCGGGCCATCGAGCTCAACGGCGTCGCCATCGACATGAACAAGCAGGCCTTCACCTGGGGACGCCAGGCCGGTGCCGATCTGGCGCGGGTGCAACGTGCCCTGACGCCGAACGTGGCGGTGATGCCACCACGCCGCCCGGACAGTGTCGACGACGTGCTGGCGCATCGCGGTCGCTTGCTCGAGGCGTATCAAGACGCCGCCTACGCCGAGCGCTATCGTCGGCGTGTCGAGCAGGTGCGTGAGGCCGAGGCGCGCGCGTGTCCCGGGCAGAGCGGCCTGGCCATGGCGGTGGCCAGGAATCTGGCCGGACTGATGGCCTACAAGGATGAGTACGAGGTGGCCCGTCTGTACAGCGAGCCGGCCTTCCGCGAGAGCATCGAGCAAGCCTTCGAGGGCGATTATCGGCTCACCCTGCATCTGGCTCCACCGTTGCTCGCGCGTCGCGACCCCAACACCGGTGAGCCACGCAAGTCCGAATACGGCGAGTGGATGCTCGCGGTGCTGGCTCGTCTGGCGCGCTTCAAGCGCTTACGTGGCAGCTGGCTGGACCCGTTCGGATGGACGGCCGAGCGGCGTCGGGAGCGGGCCCTGGTGCGCGAGTACGAGCAGCTCCTGGAGCGCTTGTGCGCCGGTTTGAACACGCATAATCATGCCCTGGCGGTGGAAATCGCCTCGATGCCAGAGGAGATCCGCGGTTTCGGTCACATCAAGCTGCAGAGCATCGAGCAGGCCAGCCAGCGTCGTGAGCAGCTGCTGGATCGGTTCGAACGTGGTGAGTCGGCGTCGGTGGCCGCCTGAGCGTGATCGATCAGAAGTTGCTAGCGGGGGTCGCGAGGCCTCGTTCCGGCCGCTGGCTGCTCCTCGGCCTGGGCTTGTTGCTGGTCTGCGTCGCGGCCATGGCCCAGGTCGATGGCCGGGCTCCTTCGTCAGCGTCGCCGACCCGGTCGACCGGCGCTGAAGCAGACACACGAGCGCTGATCCTGGTGCTCGGTGACAGCCTGTCGGCGGCGTTCGGCATCGACATAGACCAGGGTTGGGTGGCGTTGCTGGAGCGTCGTCTGCGCCAGCGCGAGCTGGACTGGCGGGTGGTCAACGCGAGCGTCAGCGGTGAGACCACCCACGGCGCGGTCTCACGCATCGATGCCGAGCTCGCTCGCCTCCGCCCGGACGTGGTGCTCATCGAGCTGGGTGGCAACGACGGGCTGCGTGGTCTTTCCCTGCAACAGACCGAGCAGAATCTGCGCACCCTTATCGAGCGCTCTCTCGCGGCCAATGCGCGGCCGTTGCTGTTGGCGGTGCGCCTGCCGCCGAATCTGGGGCCGATCTTCACCGAGCGCTTCCGCGCCATCTATCAACGGCTTGCCGGTGAGTTCGGGATCGAGTGGGTGCCTTACCTGCTCGCAGGTGTCGCCGCCGAGCCGGGGATGATGCAGTCCGACGGTATCCATCCCACCGCGCAAGCCCAACCGATCATGCTCGACAACGTCTGGGGGGCGCTGGCTCGCACCGCGGGGTTCACACCATGAGCGGTGATCCGATCGGCAGCCGCCGGCGGCCCGTGGATCGCCCTGCCTCACCCGAGCCGGTGTCAGGCGAACACGCATGAGATGGCTGGGGTGGACGCTACTGGCCGTGGCGGCACTGTCGTTGATCGCGGTGATTGTCTTGCTCGCGACCCTGGTCCGCAACGCGCCGGCCCTGCTTGCGCCCCCGGGACTGGCGGAGCGACTGCGGGTCTATCTGACCCGCAACGTCGCCGAGCTGAGCCCCGATGCCCGATTTCCCGAGCTCGTCTCACCGCGTCTGCCGATGCCACCCGATCAAGCGCTGGACGAGGTGCGCAACGCCATGCGGGCGCTGGGCTGGCAGCTCGTCGACGCAGCGGCGACCGATGATGCTACGGACAACACCGCCCGGGCCGGCTCGGGTCTGAGCGCGCAGGTGCGCAGCCCACTGCTCGGCTTCGTCGACGACGTGCGCGTGTGGTTGGAGCCGACCACCGACGGCGGCTCGTGGCTGCGGGCACGCTCACGCTCGCGGCTGGGGCGCGGCGACCTTGCCGCGAACGCCGCGCATCTGCGCCGCCTGAAACAGGCATTGTCCGAACCGTGAGTGGCCGTCCGACCGATCCACTACGGCGTGCGGACGCAACTGGTGAAGGACACATCCGCCGTCAGCTCCGTGTCGGAACGTGGCTGGCCGCGCTCGGCGCGTTGCTCACCGTGCTCGCGCTCGGCGGTTGCAGCAGCTTGTCCTACTACGCCCAGTCGGTCAGTGGTCAGATCGATCTGCTCAGTCGCAGGCAGGACATCGATACCCTGCTCAGCTCGCCCGCGGCCAGCGAACGGCTCAAGCAACGACTGCGATTGGTGCGCGAGCTGCGCCGGTTCGCGGCGAGCCGCCTGGATCTGCCGGCGGATGGCAGCTACACCACCTATGCCGATCTGGAGCGGCCGTACGCGGTGGCGACGGTGGTTGCGACGCCGGCACTGTCGCTCACACCGCTGGACTGGTGCTTTCCGGTGGTCGGATGTCTGAGCTACCGGGGATATTTCGACGAGACCGAGGCGCGGCGTTTCGCCAGCACGCTCGGCGCCGACGGCCTGGACGTGCATGTCGGTCGAGTGCGCGCCTATTCGACCCTGGGCTGGTTCGAGGATCCGGTACTCAATACCATCGTCTATCTGCCCGACAGCGTGTTGGCCGGCATCATCTTCCATGAGCTGACCCACCAGCGCCTGTACATCGCCGGGGATACCGCTTTCAACGAGGCCTATGCGGTGGCGGTGGCGCAATATGGCGTGACGCTGTGGCTGGACGAGCGAAACGATCCGCGCGAGCAACAGGCGCACGCGCAACGTGAGACCCGCGAAGCGCAGTTCCGCGCGCTCGCGCTGGCGACGCGTGCACGTCTGCAGTCGGTATACGAGGGGCCGGCGGATGACGCGGACAAGCGTCTTGCCAAGTCGCGGATCCTTGATGAGGCGCGCAACGCCTATGCACGGCTCAAGCTCGGCTGGGGCGGCTATGCCGGCTACGATCGCTGGTTCGACAAGAGCCTCAACAACGCCCGCCTGGCGCTGCTCGCGACCTATCACGAGCTGGTACCGGGATTCGCTCGCCTGCTGGCGCGGAACGACTTCGACATCAGCGCGTTTCACGCCGAGGTCGCGCGGTTCGCCGACTTACCGCCAGATGAGCGGCGTGCCCGTCTGCTGGCGCTCGCCAACCCGCAGCCTGCACGTCTGTCGGAAGCCGGGCAGGGCGCCGACCCCACCGATGGACCCGCCGGCGGTCTGGCGGGCAGCCGGGCCGGCGCGGTCACGGTGCGTGCTCAGCGTCTGAAATCGCCGACCGGATCGCCGTTCTCGTCGAGCGGAGGGTAGTCGCGTCCGTGCCGCTGGCACCAGCTCGCGATGCGCGGATGCGCCCACTCGAACAGGGTGCGGACGTATAGCGACGCCTCCAGCCTGCAGTCCGCGTAGAGTCCGGCCTTTTCACGCTGGCGTTGCGCCTCGAACAGCAGGGTCGCCGTTGCCACCGATACGTTCAGCGAGGCCACCATGCCGAGCATCGGAATCACCGCGTGATGGTCGGCCAGCTCCGCGCCCATCTCGCTGACCCCATCGAGCTCGGCGCCCATGAGCAGGGCAGTTGGACGCGTATAGTCCAGGCTGCGGTAGTCCACGGAACGGGCCGAGAAATGCGCGGCGACGATCTGCATGCCACGCTGCTTGAGCACGTCACAGGCCGTGTCGATTCGCGCATGGTTTTGAATACGAACCCAGCGGGCGACGCCCCCGGCGGCATTGTGACCGAGCCGCAGCCGCGGCTTGGGCCACACCGCGTGCGCCTCGAAGACCCCCACGGCATCGCAGCTACGCACGATCGCGGCGAAGTTGTGTGGCTTGTGGACATTGTCCATCAGCACCGTGAGATCGGGTTGCCGGCGTCGCAGCACGCTCTGAAGCCGTTGGAATCGTTCGGGTGTCAATGTACCTGCGCTCGTGGTGTCGTTGCCGGTCGCCGCTCGTTGCCTCGGACCGGTGAGGGTATTGTAATGGGCCTGGGCAAGGATATTGGCGGCTGCCGGCCGGGCGGCTGTCTGGTCGAAGCACCGGGGCTGCCGGGGCTCGATGATGATGAACGGCAGCAGTATTGGGAGGTCTGGTGGCAACAGTGCTGATAGCGGGATGCGGGGACGTGGGCACGGCGTTGGGGCTGCGCCGCGCCGCGGGTGGAGATCGGGTCCTCGGTCTGCGTCGTCGGGCACGGACCTTGCCCGAGCCGATCGTGCCGGTGAGCGCCGACCTGGCCGATCCAGCGAGTCTCGCGGCGCTGCCCGATGCGCCACAGCTGCTGGTCTACATCGCCGCCGCCGATGGTTTCGACGATGCCGCCTACGAGCGTGCCTATGTGACCGGACCGGACAATCTGCTCCGCCACCTCGAGGCGAGCGGCTCGGCGCGCTGCCTGCGGCGGGTGGTGTTGGTCTCCAGCACGTCCGTGTATGCGCAGGCGAACGGCGAATGGGTGGACGAAGAGTCCGAGACCAGGCCGCAGGGATTCTCCGGTACCCGGCTGCTGGAGGGCGAGGCGCTGGTCCGAGCGCGCTGTCGGGAGATCGGCGCGACGCCCGTGGTGGTGCGCTTCGGTGGCATCTATGGACCGGGTCGAAACCGGCTGCTGAGCAGCGTTCGCGACGGTCGCCCGTGCAGCGAGACGCCACCGCTGTACACCAACCGCATACACCGCGACGATTGCGTCGGTGTCATCGACCATCTGTTGGGTCTGCCCGAGCCCGAGGCGCTGTATCTGGGTGTGGATTGCGAGCCGGCGCCGCAGTGCGTGGTGATGGACTACATCGCCCGGTTGCTGCGATGTCCACCGGTGCCCAGGCTGGAACCGCATCGCGCCGATGAGGCTACATCGGTCCGGTCACGGCGGGCCGGGAGCAAACGCTGCAATAACCGCCGTCTGCTCGCCTCCGGCTACAGGTTCGTGTATCCGTCCTACCGGACCGGGTACGCTGCGCTGATCGATGACACGGCTATCGATGACACCGGGCAGACCTACACCGGGCAGACCGCGACGAGCAGGCCCGAACCCGAACATGTCCAGGCCGCCCGCTCCCAACGCGGTCCGGCGTCCGACCGAAAACCGAACCACGGGACATCCGAAGGTGAGTGATTTGTACGCAGAGGCCATGAGCCGCTTCGACGAGGTCTATACACGCGCGCGCGGCAGCGGGCTGCGCGAGCCCAATCAGATGAATCTCGCCACCGTGGGCGCGGACGGCCGTCCGTCCTCGCGGGTGGTGCTGCTCAAGGAGGCGGACGAGCGCGGTTTCGTCTTCTACACCAATCTGCAAAGCCGCAAGGGCGACGAGATCCGCGCCAAGCGCTTCGCCGCGCTGTGTCTGTACTGGGAGGCAATCTACGAGCAGATCCGTATCGAGGGCGTGGTCGAGGAGGTCAGCGCGACGGAGTCGGACGCCTATTTCGCAAGCCGCGACAGGACCAGCCAGCTCGGTGCCTGGGCCTCGCATCAATCGCGGCCGCTGGCCTCCAGAGTAGAGCTCGAAGCCTCGCTGGCATCAGTGCGTGAGCGCTACGAGGGCCAGAGCGTGCCGCGCCCTTCGCACTGGGGCGGTTACAGGCTGATACCGGACCGCATCGAGTTCTGGGTCGGCCGTGAGTTCCGGCTGCACGATCGCACCCTGTACACGAAGACCGAGCAAGGCTGGCAGAAGAGTCTGCTGAACCCCTGAGTCTCTTCGCGAGTAGTCTCTTCGCCAGTCCGATCGCTCAGCGGCCGTCGGGACGCCTCGTGGTGGCGAGATGTGCACAGGTACCAGCGTATGATCTATCGCAAGAGTCATAGCGTGCGAACAGCGGGACGGGGCAGCTACGATCTCACCGAGCGTTTGCAGTCCGTGGTTCGTGAGTCCGGCGTGAGCAGTGGTTTGTGCAACGTGTTCGTACATCACACCAGCGCGTCGTTGATGCTGTGTGAGAACGCCGATCCGGATGTTCGTGTCGATCTCGAACGATTTCTGTCGGATCTGGCCCCGGACGGCGATCCGCGATTCGTGCACGTTGCCGAGGGGCCGGACGATATGCCCGCGCATGTTCGTAGCGTGCTGACCCACGGTTTCGTCGACATCCCGGTGGAGCAACGTCGGTGTGATCTGGGGACCTGGCAGGGCCTGTATCTGTACGAGCACCGCCATGCGCCGCATACACGGCGGGTGACCTTCACCGTCTATGCGTGAAGCCCTGGTATGTGATTGGAGGTGCCGGGCTTCAGCACTCAAGCCGCTCGTTGCCCCAGCGCGGCAGCAGCTGATGGTCGACCCGCAGATGGTCGAGTATGCGTGCGACCATGAAGTCGATGATGTCCTCCAGGCCGCGTGGCTGCAGATAGAAGCCGGGGTTGGCCGGCATGATGGTCGCGCCTGCCCGGGACAGCCGCAGCATGTTCTGTAGATGCAGCGTCGAGAATGGCGTCTCCCGCACCACCAGTATCAGTGGCCGACCCTCCTTGAGCGTGACGTCCGCGGCCCGTTCGATCAGTGTGCGGCTGGTGCCGAGCGCGATCTCGGCGAGGGTGCCGGTGGTGCAGGGGCAGACCACCATGGCATCGGCCGGGTTGGAGCCGCTGGCGACCGGCGCGAACCAGTCCTCCAGCGCGAACACGTGCAGCTCGCCGGTCGACGCCGAGGTTTCGAGATCGAGCCCACAGTGTCGTGCCAGCTCGGCGCGGATCTGCCCCGGCTTGCTGGACAGCTGCAGCTTCGCCTCCTCGGCGAGCACCATGCGTCCGGCCTTGCTGATCATCAGATACACGCGACAGCCGGCGCGCAGCAGCTCGGTCAGCAGCTTCAGCGCATAGGCGCTTCCCGAGGCCCCGGTGATCGCGAGCGTTATGGTCTTTGGCTGAGCGTGCATGAATCGGCAGGGCGAGGTTGAAGGTGGACGCGACCAGCCGGTGACGGCTCAACCAGCGCGCAGCGCAGCGAGCAGCTTGTCGTGAATGCCGTCGAACGAGCCATTGCTCATGATCAGGACATGGTCGCCCGGCTGTAGCCGGGTGCACAGATGCTCGACGATCTGGTCGACCTCGTCGAACACACGGGCGCGCTCGCCGAGCGTGCTCAGCAGGGCCGCTGGATCCCAGCACAGGCGTTTCGAGCGATGCAGTATGACATGGTCGGCGTCGGCCAGGCTGTCCGCCAGCGTGTCCCGATGAATGCCCATACGCATGGTGTTGGAGGCCGGATCGAGTACCGCCAGGATACGTGCCTCGCCGACCGCGGCGCGTAGCGCGCCCAGGGTTGCCGTGACCGCCGTCGGGTGATGGGCGAAATCGTCATAGACCTTGATGTCGTTGACGTTGGCGCGCAGCTCCAGGCGCCGGCGCACGTTGCGAAAGTCGCTCAGCCAGGCGCAGGCATCCGCGGTCGGCACGCCGACCGCCGCTGCGGCGGCAATGGCGGCCAGCGCGTTGCGGGCGTTGTGCAGACCGAGCAGCGCGTACTCGACACGGCCCACGATTCGTCCATCGACGGCGACGTCGAAACGGCTGGCATCGACCGTGGCGTTGCGGATCTGCCAGCGCCCCTGGTCCAGACCGAAGGTCTCACAGGGTGTCCAACAGCCCATCTTCAAGGTCGCGTCTATATGCGGGTCGCCGTGCGCATGGACGATCAGCCCTCGCCCGGGTACGGTCCGAACCAGATGGTGGAACTGGCGCTCGATCGCCTGCACGTCATCGAAGATGTCGGCGTGGTCGAACTCCAGATTGTTGATGACCAGCACCTGTGGCGCGTAGTGCACGAACTTGGAGCGCTTG
>JAGRHX010001507.1 GCA_020444775.1 Gammaproteobacteria bacterium | reverse complement strand
AACGGGCGGTTGGTTCGTGGCATGGTCACTGTGCTCTCTCCTGTGTGGTCGAGTCTGTTCTTCTTGCCCGGCAAGCCGGGCTGGCAGCCGATTTTTCGGTCGGCTCTGGGTGGCTCTGGGCGGCTCGGGCCCGGCCTTCTCGGCGAACTCAATCAATACCCAACATATTTCCTGAGCAGGCCCGGCGGAAGAGCAGTGGTTCCGGCGCATGGAGCCCCGCCGGGCACTGCGGCAAGATGCCGGGTCGGCCCTGAATTCAACGTCCGAGGGCGCAAGCCTATTCCACACCTGAGGAGACGGTCGGCATCGTGGTCGCGGCTGTGCAATCGCGATTGGCGAACGGATTGGCAAAGTCCAGGCGCACCTCGTGCGCGCTGACCTGTAGCTGGCTCAGCGCACCGAAGGGCAGGCTCAGCTGGTCGCGGGTGTGACCACAGGGAAACTCGCTGACGATCGGCACCTCGAGATCGGCGAGTCGGTCCTGCAGCATGCAGGTGAACGAGTGGCCGAGCGAGTTGACCTCGCCGGATGGGTCCTTCACCGGGGTCCTGCCGACGATGATGGCCGAGGCGCGCTCGAGAATACCGCAGCGGCGCAGATGGGTGAGCGCACGGTCCTGCTGGTAGAGGTACTCGTTGACGTCCTCAAGGAACAGGATGGCGCCCTCGGGTATGCGGCCGCAGGCCGTGCCCATCATGCTGCTCAGGATGGTCAGGTTGCCGCCGAGCAGCGGGCCGACGGCGTGTCCGACTCGCAATGGCCGGCACTGCGCGTGGTTCAGACGGTAGCCCGTGCAGCGGCCGTGCAGCACATCGAAGAGGGCACGCACCGCGTGCGGTTCCCGCAGGCCGCTGAGCTCGGCGCCACACGGGCCGTGGATGCTGGCAAGACCGGCCTGGTGATAGAGCGCGAACAGCAGATAGGTCACGTCGCTGTAGCCCACCAGGGGTTTGGGATGCCGGGCAATCAGGTCGAAATCGAGCAGGTCGACGATTCGCCCCGAGCCATAACCGCCGCGCACGCACAGCACGAGGTCGATGTCCGGGTCGGTGAAGGCTTCGTGCAGACGTGCCGCCCGTAGTCGGTCGCCCGCGTTGGTGCGTGCCAGGTGGGCCTGGTCCAGTCCCAGCAACCGGGTACCATAGCCGCGCGCATGCAGCAGCGTGCGGGTATCGCACAGGGCCTGCTCGCTCGGTTTCGAGGCTGGCGCGAGAATGCCGATGGTGGGTCTGCGCATGAGCTTGCCGATGGGTTGTCGCCGGATGGCTCGGTCGGTCAGCCTCACCGAGGCGGTTTGCTGGATACCGGACCGGCGCATCGGTGTCTTGCACGGGTGTCTTGCACTGGTGTCGTGCTCGGGTGACGTGCATCGGCAGCGGGCCGGCCGTCTCGTCTGTCACGTGGATTGTACGTCAGCGCGATTCGGGGCGGCCCCGCACGGCTCCAGGGCCCGTTGAGGGGCGGGACGGAACGGAGGGTGCTTGCACGGGCATGAAAGGGCATGAAGACGACGTGGAACTGGAGAGCGTGGCGGCGCCTGCTCAGGAGCGTGTCGGTGCTGTCCGGTCCGCGACTAAAGTCCGTACGGCCTGCGCCGTTGCAGGGCGGATGCAGGATTCCGCCAGCACCCCCCGCGCCGATGACGAGGACACCCGAGCAGGGTCTGGTCCAGGGCTCGTGCGCGGCCGTCATGTCGAGCCGGGCCTCGACCCGGAGAGCGAGTCGATGCGTTTCGACCGACGCCTGAGCTGTCTGATTCTGGACGGCATTCCGGTGCCCTTGCACTGGTGGATCCGTCAGCGATTCCTGCTGCCGCGCTACCGGCGCATGCTGGCGCGCGGCGACGATCGCTTCTGTCTGTGTAGCTACCGCGAGCATCGCGCGA
>JAGRHX010001506.1 GCA_020444775.1 Gammaproteobacteria bacterium | reverse complement strand
ATCTGGACCTGGCCCTCGCACATCGAGCGGGCTACAACGCGATGGACTACCACGAATGGCTGGTCGGCTGGATCTACTACCTACCCGATTTCGGCGATTCGCTGGCAGCCGATCTGTTCCCACCTGAAAGCTACCGGCGACTGGGTTGGGGTGACGAGGGGCTGTACGTGCACGGGCGCGACACACTGGCCGCCATCGCTTCGAGTCGACCCGAGGGTCTGAGTCCGCGCGAGTATCTGCTCCAGCGACACGTGCTCGACGATCCCGTCAAGCATCTCCTGGTCTCGCTGCTGCTGGCCTGGCGTGGCGCCTTCATCGGCCAGTACTGGGGGCTGCTCGCCTGGCTGCTGGTGCCGCTCGCCTGGCGCTGGCTGCCGCCGACCTCGCGCTTGCCATTCCTGCTGGTGCTGACGCCGCCGTTGGCGCTGCTGCTGGCACAATCGATGATCTCGGTGAGCCTGGGTCGCTACAACATCTCGCTGATTGCCCCTCTGGTGCTCGTCCTGACCGTGACCTTCAGCGGTCTGGTCGAGCGCCTTCGGGTCGGGCTTCTCGGAACGCGACCATCCGAGCGTACAGATAGCTGAAAACGAGGGCGCACGCCGCGCCGCTCGCCAGCGCCAGCAACGGATGGAGAGCCGACACCGACGTCACCAGCAGTGCAAACACGCCATAGTTGATTGCCAGGCTGATGAGCTGCCCCGCTAGATACAGCACATATTGACCACCTGCGCGTCGGCTGCGGCCATGCTCGAAGGTCCAGTGCCGGTTCAGCTGCCAGGTGACCGTCACTGCAATCGGAAACGAGACACCCCGCGCCATGAGCACGGAGATCCCCAGCGTGTTGCTGGCGGCAAGCATCAACAACCCGTCGGTCAGGAAACCAATCGTGCCGGTGATGAGAAATCGCGCGAGCCGGCCGCGCATCACCCGGTCAGCATGGTGGATCGCGGCGCCAGCGCTCTACGGAGAGATAGACCAACCGCTTCTGTTCGCGTTGGGTCATCGACACGCCGTCCAGGGCCAGCCCCGAGCTCAGACACACCGCGGCGATCACGAACACGCTGGCAGCGGCAAACGCCGTGGGAAATCTGAGCACCTGCCCGGTTTCCAGATACTCGAAGACCACGGGCAGCCCAAGCAAAAGACCGATCAGCACAGCGATCCCGGTGAGCATTCCGAAGAACACCAGCGGCCGAACATGCTTGAGCAGACGCAACATGTACAGGGCGATACGCGTGCCGTCACGGATCGAATTGAGCTTGCTGTGAGAGCCCCGCTGACGCGCACCGTAGGCGGTCTGCAGCTCGGCGAAGGGCAGGCGCAGGGACACTGCATGCAAGAACAGCTCGGTCTCGGTCTCGAATCCAGTGGCCAGGGCCGGAAAGGACTTGACGAACGGCCGCGACATGACCCGGTAGCCAGAGAATATGTCACGCACCTCGCGCCCGAACAGCATGCGAACACCAACATTGAACAGCCAGTTGCCGGCACGGTGGCCGTGACGATAGGCATTGGGATCGGAGCTGCGACGTGCACCAACGACCATATCGAGCTCATCCACGACCAGCCGTCGCACCAGCTCGGGTGCGGAACGCGCATCGTAGGTGCCGTCACCGTCGG
>JAGRHX010000148.1 GCA_020444775.1 Gammaproteobacteria bacterium | reverse complement strand
GATCGCCTCCGCGCCGATCCCGGTATTGGTGCCACAGCGGGCACGATAGGCCACCGAGCAACGTGACAGCTCGATGTTGGCCAGGGCCAGCTCTTCGGTGCTCAGGCCGGCGCCGCCGAACTCGACCGGGATGCTCCAGCCGAACAGTCCGCGCTCACGCATCTCATCGACGATCTCCACCGGGATCTCGTCGAGGGCCGCCACCCGAGCCTCGTTTGGGATCGCAACCTTCTCGACGAATTCTCGGGTCGAGTCGAGCAGCACCTGGAATTGTCGTGGGTCACGGATCATCGTCTCGCTCTCCTGGCACGCCGACCCCGGGTCACGGGCGACGCGGCCTTGCGCTCTTCAAGTCCCAGGGCCTCGTGACCTGGTCACGACCATGAACAGGCGTTTGAACGGATACAGCGTGATGTCATCCGGTCCCGGCGGATACGCTTCCAACAACAGCCCTCGGTAGCGCTCGACGAAACGCTCGAGCGCCGTGCCCTGCAGGCCGTTCAGCACCGGCCTCAGGGCGGTGGCCTTGACCCACTCGAACACCGCCTCGGTGCCGCTGAGCTGCTGCAGGTACTCCGTCTGCCAGATGTCCAGTTCCGCGGCCAACGGTCTGAGCAAGCGGAAATACTCATCGACACCCAGCACGTTGCGCCGCATCACCGCGGCCCGAACGGAGGCTTGCCCGGGCTCGCTGCCGAGCACGCCCTCGGCTTCGAGCGCCGACCAGGTCTCACGCATCAGCCGATGCGAGTCGTTGTCGTAGCTGACTGGCATCTGTACCGCCAGACAGCCCCCGGCCGGCACATGACCGAGCAGGCGCACGAACAGCCGTTCGTGGTCGTCCAGCCATTGCAGGGTGGCGTTGCTGTAGAGCACGTCGACGCTGCCGGCCAGATCCGCCGGGGGCTGCCAGCCCTGGATATCGGCGCGCAGCCATTCGATCCGGCCCGGTGTGCCGGCCGCCCGCTCCAGCATCTGCGCGGACACGTCCAGACCGACGATCCGGGCCGCCGGCCAGCGCTCGGACAGGATCCGCGTGACGTTTCCGGCACCGCAGCCCAGATCGACGACCGAGCGCGGCTCGGGCACGGGGATCCGGCCCAGCAGATCCAGCGCCGGGCGTAGTCGGTGCTGGTCATACTTGAGATACTGCGACGGATCCCAGCGCGAACCCGCCGCTGTCGCGCGCGATGATGCTGGCTGTGATGGATTCATGTCTGACACGGATTGGTCTATGCAACGGGTTGGTCTATGCACGGGCGGCGGACGCCTTCGAACGGCCCCGACGGTCAACAGGTAAACGGAGATTGTCGCATACCCGCGCGCAGTGCGCCTCGTGCTGGCCCTGACCCGCCCGCCTTCGACCCGCACTCGACCCGCACTCGACCCGCACTCGACCCACACTCGACAATTCATCCATCATCCAGCCGCACACCCAGGCATCCATGACTCCTCGCAGCGATTGCAGACCGCATCCGGTAGCGCTGTTCGATTTCGACCAGACGCTCGTCACCGTCAACTCCCTGGGGCTGCTGTTCCAGTCGGTCAGCGGAAGACGCCGACTGTGGCCGATGCTGGTGCCGCTGCTGTATCAGCCGGCCAGCTACGCCAGCAACCCGCGTTCGATCATCAAGCGGAGGCTGTACCGACGCTGCCTGGGGGGGCAGGATCCGGCGGTTCTGGTCGAGGCGGCGCAGCATTGCGCGTCGCGACTGCGCGCGGTCCAACCGGTGCTGCAGGCGTTGGAATCCCTGGCCGGCCAGGGCCACCAGGTCTGGATCGCGACCGCCTCGCCGCGCCCGTTCGTAGAGCGGATCGTACGGCTACGCGGTTGGCCGGTGCAGCGCGTGATCGGCACCGAGCTCCCGGTGCGCGGCGGCCTGTTGACTGGTGACATCGGCACCGAGTGCGCGTACCGGAACAAGGCCAGGCTGCTGCTGGACGAGCTGGCACGCTGCTATGCGAGCTACGAGGTGACCCACGCCTACGGCAATCTGCCGGTCGACATGCCGATGCTCGAGCTGGCGAGCCGTCGTTTCGCGGTCTGGCGCGGACGTGTCAAGGAGCTACGAGGCCGAACGGCCTGAGCGGTAGCTGGGTACAGAGCAACCGGACCGCCGTATCGACTCATGCCTTGAGACTCATACCTCGAGCAGATCGCGCAGCTTTTCCAGCGCCAGCACCAGCAGACGCTCCGCGGCCTGCGGCGAATTCCAGGCGCTGTGCGCGGTCAGGGTGCAGTTCTCCAGCGTCAGCAACGGATGATCCGCCGCCGGCGGCTCGCTGCCGTACACGTCCACCGCTGCGTGCCCGAGCGGACCGCTACGCAGGCATGCGGCCAGTGCCTGCTCGTCGACCAACGCGGCACGCGCGGTGTTGACCAGGATCGCGCCAGGCTTCATACGCGCCAGTCGGGTCGCGTCCAGCATCCCTTCGGTCTGTGGCGTATGCGCGACGTGCAGGGAAACCACGTCGGACTGCTGCAGCAGCGTATCCAGCGTCACCTGCTCACAGCTCAACGCCGGGTCCACCGGACGCCGCGCCCAGACCAGCACCCGCATGCCAAGCGCATTCCCCAGGCCGACCATCTCCCGCCCGACGTTGCCGACACCGATCACGCCGAGGGTCCGGCCACGCAGCTCGAAGCCGCCCCGGGTCTGCCACTGCCCGGCACGCATGGCCCGATCCTGGCGGGCGATGTCACGCACCGCGGCGAACATCAGCCCCACGGCATGCTCGGCGATGGTGCGGCTGCCGTAGCCGGCGATGCCATGCACACCGATGCCGTGCGCGGCCGCGAGGTCCATGTCGACGTAGGTCGACACACCGGTGCCAAGGAACACCACGTGCTCGAGCCCCGGACATTGCGTAAGCACCTCGCCGGGCAACCGGGTGTGGCCATTCAAGACCCCACGATAGCCGCGCAGCAGCGCCGGCAGCGCTTGCGGCTCCGGGTCGCCCCGGTGGATGTGCAGATCGGGCAGAATAGCCCTGCCGAGCCGCTCGTAGAGCGCTACCAGCTCCGGTCCAGCATCGATGTAGATTGCCGTCATCACCTGCTTCCATGTTCGTCACACGATCCCAAGCGTAGCCCCACCGCAAACATGAATGTCGCGCCCGACTCGCAGCACGCCCCATTCACCCGTCTGGTCGCCCTCGAGCAGACCGCACCCGGCCACTTTCGCGCACCGGCGGGTCCGGAACGCAGCGGTCGCCTGTACGGCGGCCAGTTCCTGGCGCAATCACTCGCCGCCGCCCAGGTCGACATGCCCGACGACCGTCTGGTGCACTCACTGCACGCCTACTTCCTGCGTCCGGGCGACGTCGACGCCGAGGTCGACCTGCAGGTGGAGGTGGTGCGCGACGGTCGCGGCTTCAGCTCACGCTGCGTCCACGCGCTGCAGTCGGGCAAGGAGCTGTTCCGGATGATGGTCTCGTTCCAGGTGCCCGAGCCCGGCGAGCACTTCAGCGGCGCGCCAATGCCGTCCGCCCCGCCGCCGGAGCAGGTGACGCAAACCTATCACGCGGTGAGCCTGGCGCAGGGCGATCCGGGCGACTGGGACGGTGGCGCACGTCCGATGGAGATCCTCTACATCAATCCGCCCAAAGCGCCCCCAGGCACGCCGGTGCTGGAGGCGCAGCGGATGTGGATGCGGATCAGCGAGTCGCTACCGGAGCGACCGGCCGTGCACTACGCGGGCCTCGCCTACCTGGCGGACAGCACCCTGGTCGACCACGTGGTCCTGCCACACGGCCGGCGCTGGCACGACCCGCGCCTGAACGGCGCGAGCCTCGACCACGCGATGTGGTTCTACCGGGTGCCCCGGGTCGACCAGTGGTTGCTCTATGACCAATGCGTGGAGGCAACCGCTGGCAGCCGCGGCCTGGCGATGGGACGCTTCTTCGATCGTGACGGCAATCTGGTCGCGACCTGCATGCAGGAGGGCCTGGTGCGCTGGCAGGACTGAGCGACTCGACACAGCTCTCAGTCCGGCGCGTAGCCGAAGGGCATGACCGGCGCCGCGGCCGTCTCCACCCACACGCTCTTGGACCGTGTGTACTCGTAGAGCGCATCCAGGCCGCTGGAACGGCCGTAGCCACTCTGCCCGTAGCCACCGAACGGCGCCGAGACGTGAATGGTCTTGTAGGCATTGACCCAGAAGGTCCCGGCCCGCACCCGCGCCGCGACCCGGTGCGCACGGCCAACGTCGCGGGTCCATACCGCGCCGGCCAGACCGTAGAGGCTGTCGTTAGCGATCTGTATGGCCTGTTCCTCATCGTCGAAGGGAATGGCCGCAACCACCGGCCCGAAGATCTCGTCGCGCGCGACTGCCATCTGGTTGTCCACCCCTGTTAGCACGGTGGGTGGCAGATAGAAGCCGCCGGACGCGACCGCGGATAGCGCGGCGCCGTGCGCCCGCGCACCGTCACGGGTGCCCGACTCGATGGCGGCGCCGACCCGGGCCAACTGCCGGGCACTGCCGAGTGGACCGATCTCGGTGTCAGCGGCCAGCGGATGGCCCAGGCGTAACCGCGCCGCGCCCTTGATCACGCGTTCGCAGAAGTCCTCGTAGATCGCACGTTGCACCAACAGCCGCGAGCCGGCCACGCAGCTCTGCCCGGCGCCGGCGAAGATGGCGGCCTGCGCACCGATCGCGGCACGCTCCAGATCGGCGTCGGCGAACACGATATTTGCCGACTTGCCGCCCAGCTCCAGCACGCAGGGCTTGAGCTGCAGAGCAGCGGCGCTCGCCACCCGCATGCCGGTCTCGCGCGAGCCGACGAAAACCACCTTGTCGACCCGCGGATGCTCGATTGCCGGTGGCGCAACGCTATGGCCCTGGCCGGCGATCACGTTCACCAACCCGGCTGGAACGCCGGCACGCTCGATCAGCACCCCCAGCGCCAGGGTCGACAAGGGGGTCAGCTCCGATGGCTTGATCAGCACGGCGTTACCCATCGCGATGGCCGGCGCGATCTGCCAGCCCGCGGTGAACAGCGGCGCGTTCCAGGGGGTCATCTGCAGCACCACGCCCATCGGCTCACGGCGGGTATAGGTCAGATGACCGGTCGGCACCGGGATCACCTCACCGCCGAACTTGTCGGCCCAGCCGGCGTAGTACTCGAACATCTCGGCCACCCGTGCGGCCTCGGCCTGACAGTCACGCAGCGGCTTGCCGGCGTTGATCGCCTCGAGCTCGGCCAGCTCCGACGCGGCCTCGCGAACGGCGGCCGCCACACGCTGCATCAGCCGGCCGCGCTCCGCGCCGCTCGCGTCGGCCCAGCCAGACTGCGCCCGGGCGGCGCTGACCACCGCCTCGTCGACCGCCGCCGTGCCGGCGTCCCTGAAGCTCAGCAAGGCCTGGCCATCGGCGGGATTGACCAGCGCCAGCTCCTCACCTTCACCGGCCATCCAGCGCCCGTCGATTCGGCTCGCCGGCTGCTCCGCGCCCGGCAGCAGACGCTCGATGAGCGCCGCCAGGCGTTGTCTGTCGCTGTGCATGCTGCTACCTCTGCAAGGGAATTCTGCGCGGGGACTCGTCCCGGGGAGCACGCCCGGGGAGTATGCCAGTCGGGATTGGAAGCGCCCGCCGCCGGCTCGAGTCGTCAGTCGAAACCTTCACCCGCGAAACGGGTGATGGCGACGAAATCGTCCGCGTCGGCCAGCCGCGTCACGCTCTGGCGCCAGCGCCGCGTGGTCTGCTCGCTGAGCGGCAGCTCCAGCCCCAGCGACTCGATCAACGCCGCGGCCAGGGCCACGTCCTTGCGCATCAGCCCGGCGCTGAAGCCGCTGTCGTAGCTACCGCTCAGGATCCACGCCGGATAGGCATTCTGGCTGACGCTGGATGCCCCGGAGCCACCGTTTACAGCGGTAAGCACACGTTCCGGATCGACCCCCGCGCGCTCCGCCATCTTCAAGGCCTCGGAGGTCGTCAGCAGGTGGGCCGCGCACAGCAGATTGTTGGCCAGCTTGGCGACCTGACCGGCACCGGAGTCGCCAACATGGGTGAGCCGCGCGACCAGCGCATCGAGCAGCGGCCGCACCCGCTCGATGGTGTCCGCCGCTCCGCCGACCATCATCGCCAGCGTGCCGTTCAACGCACCCACGCGTCCGCCGCTGACCGGCGCGTCCAGATAAGCCACATTCCGCGTGGCCAGTCGCGTGGCGAACTCCCGCGCGTCGTCCGGCGCGAGCGTCGAGGTATCGACCACCACTTGATCGCCACGCGCCGACGCCAGAAGGGCCTGATCGCCGTCGAACAACACCGTTCGCACCACCGCGCCGCTCGGCAGCGACAGCAGGATACGCTGACATTCCTCGCCAATCTGCCCGACGCCGGTCGCGATCATGCAGCCGAGGCCCCGGGCCTCGTGCAGCGCCTGCTCGTTCAAATCGTGGCACAGCAGCGTGAAGCCCTCGCGGCGCAGCGTCTGCGCCATCGCGCTGCCCATCTGGCCGAGGCCGATGACGCCGACCGTGTCTGTCATGTAGAACCCCCATCCAGCATGCCCGGGTCGAGGGCGCCGGCCACCGACCCTGCATCCACGTCACCATCCATCAGCATCCGCATCAGGCCTTGCCCGACACCCACTGCGCGATCTCCCCGGCGCTGGTGAACCAGGCCTGGTCATGACCTGCAATCTGCTTCAGCGCCTCGTCCAGATAGCGGATCCGGTGCGCCTGCCCGAAGATCCACGGATGGATACCGAACCCGAACATCCGACCACCCTCCTCGCACAGGGTCTGGAAGGCGGAGCCGAACAGCTCCGGGTAACGCCACGCATCGACCTTGCGCACTGCGAACAGCTGCGCGTCGTCCCATTCACTCTGATATGGAATCGACACCAGCCCGGGCGTGGTATTGAGCCGGTATGGTTGGTCGTCATTGGGAAAATCCATCAGGTGGGTGATACCGGCCTCGGCCAGCAGCTGCGGGGTGCGCTCGCTCTGGCTCTGGTCCTGCCCGGCCCAGCCACGCGGCCGCTCGCCGGAGACCGACTCGAGGATGTCCAGGGTCTGCGCGATGTAGGCCCGTTCGGCGGACTCGTCCATCTTCGAGGTGATCATCCGACTGGCGGACAGACCGCCCGCCGCGAGCTCGTGACCGGCCCGCAAGCAGCGCTGTAGCAGGTACGGGTAACGCTGCGCGGCCATCGCGTTCATGCACACGGTGGCCCGGATTCCATGACGCTCGAGGATGTCCAGCACCCGGAAGATGCCGACCCGATTGCCGAACTCGCGTCTGGAGTAGTTCTGGAAGTCCGGGAAGTACGAGCCCAGCGCGCCGCCGAAACGCGGATCGCCAACCGCATCGGCGGGGGGATCCAGCTCCAGGTACTCGACACGCAGGAAGGCGGTGACCGCGAGCCGCGCGCCGTTCGGCCACTCGAGTGGCGCACGCCCCGGCAGCGGCTGCCATTCGTAGTGCGGATGGTCATAGCCCGCGCCGTCACGATAGCGCTGTGTCTGCTCGCTCATCGGCCTGCTCCCCCGCTCTTCCCGTCCTGCTCCAGCAGCGGCAGCCAGTGCTGTAGCGACCACTGCGCGATCTCGGTGCCGGTGGCCTGCCAGACACCCTCGTGGCCGAGCACGTAACCGAGCGCCCGATCCAGGTACTTGATGCGATGCGGCTGACCGTACAGATAGGGGTGCAGGCAGATCGCCATGACCCGACCGCTGTGCTCACCCTCGGCATACAGGGTGTCGAAGGCGTCGCGAATCATGCGCTCGAACTCCTCGCCCTCGCTCTGCCAGCGGTACACCACGGCATCGTTGATATCCATCGAGTACGGTACCGAGACCAGGGTGCCGTTGTTGGTGTGCACCGGCATCGGCTGATCGTCGTGGTAGTAATCGGCCGTGTAGATCATACCGAGCTCGGCGACGATGTTGGCGGTGCGCAGCGTGCCGGAGACCGCGGGACCGAACCAGCCGTTGAGCTGACGACCGGTGCGTTCGCGCAGCAGCGACACGCAATCGCTGATCACCGCGCGCTCGTCGGCCTCGGGCAGATTCCACAGGTAACGCGTGTTATAGAAGCCGTGGCACAGATAATCATATTGACGCGCTTCCATCGCCTCGAAGATCTCGGGGTAGTGCTCGATGACGCCGAAGTTGAGTGACACCGTGCATCGTATCGAATGCTTGTCGAAGCAATCGAACATCCGCCAGACGCCGACCCGGTTGCCATA
>JAGRHX010000147.1 GCA_020444775.1 Gammaproteobacteria bacterium | reverse complement strand
CCGCGCCAGCCATAGATGGACTGGTCGTCGTCGCCGACACAGAACAGACTGGCCGTGTCTCCGGCGAACAAACGCAACCAGGCGTACTGGATTGCGTTGGTGTCCTGAAACTCGTCGACCAGCAGGAACTGGAAACGCCGCTGGTAGTGGTCCAGCACCAGCTCGTTGTCGCGCAGCAGCTCATGGGCACGCAGCAGCAGCTCGGCGAAATCGACCGCGCCGCTACGTTCGCACGCTTCCTCGTAGGCGGAATAGACACGCACCATGGTCTCCACCCACACGTCGCCGCCGTCACGCAGATGGGCCGGCCGCAGCCCCTCGTCCTTCTGCGCGTTGATGAACCCCTGTGCCTGTCGTGGCGGCCAGCGGTTGTCGTCCAGCCCCAGATCACGCAGCACCCGCTTGACCAGCCGCAGCTGATCCTCGCTGTCCAGGATCTGGAAGCCCTCGGGCAGTCTGGCCTCGCGGTAGTGCGCCCGGAGCAGACGGTGCGCCAGGCCATGGAAGGTACCGATCCACATGCCGCCCACCGGCCGCTGGATGGCTTGCTCGATGCGCGCGCGCATCTCGTTGGCGGCCTTGTTGGTGAAGGTCACCGCCATGATGCCGAAGGGCACTGCCTGGCGGGTGGCGAGCAACCAGGCGATGCGATGCACCAACACCCGGGTCTTGCCACTGCCGGCCCCGGCCAGCACCAGCAGATGTCCGGCCGGCGCGGTGACCGCCTCGCGCTGGCGGTCGTTGAGCGGCTCCAGAATATGTGTGACATCATCCATGGGTTCGAATGATAACCCGGGCACGACCCATATCGGAGTCAATAGAAGGGCCGATAGGGCATCGGATGGGGCGTGGGACGGCCGAGTCCCTGCAATCGGCCCCAACCAGGTTGCCAGCCGGGTTGGTGAGCGCGCGAGGCGTTATCATCCGCTCTTTCACAAACGCGCCAGCGCGCGTCCGACCCAAACGGCAGACCGCATCCATGAGCACCTTGACAGCATCTTCCAACACGGCTGCGCAGAGCCAGACCAGCACGGCCGATCTGCAGCAGCTCATCGCCGATGTGCTGGCCGACGCCCGTGCGCGTGGCGCCAGCGCCGCCGAGGCCGCGCTCAGCCGCAGCCAGGGCCTGTCGATCAACGTCCGTCTCGGCGAGGTCGAAACCATCGAGCACATTCGTGACAAGGGACTGGGCGTGACCGTCTATTTCGGTCATCGCAAAGGCACCGCCAGCACTTCGGATCTGACCCCCGAGGCGCTTCGGCAGACGGTCGAGTCGGCCTGCAGCATTGCCCGCTTCACCGCCGAGGACGAGTACTCCGGCCTTGCCGACGCCGAGCTGATGGCCACCGAGATCCCCGATCTGCAGCTCCACCACCCCTGGGACATCGAGCCGGATGCCGCCATCGCGCTGGCGCTTCAGGCCGAGCAGGTCGCGCGCGACGCGGATCCGCGCATCACCAACAGCGAAGGCGCCGCGGTGGGACGACACGAGGCCGAGCATGTGTACGGCAACACGCACGGCTTTCTGGCCGGCTACCGCAGCAGCCGTCACAGCATCTCCTGCACCGTGATCGCCGAGGACGAGAACGGTATGCAGCGCGACTACTGGTACAGCACCGCGCGCGACCCGGGCAAGCTCGAGAACGCCGCCGACATCGGCCGCAAGAGCGCCGAACGCGCCCTGGCCCGACTCAGCGCGCGGCAGATCAAGACCCAATCGGTGCCGGTGCTGTTCTCCGCCGAGATGGCACGCGGCCTGTTGCAGCACTTCATCGCCGCGATCCGCGGCGGCAGCCTCTATCGCAACGCCAGCTTCCTGGTCGAGCATCTGGGCAAGCCGGTGTTCGGCCCACGCATCCGGATTCACGAGCAACCGCGTCTCGTCGGTGGCCTGGGCAGTGCCGCCTTCGACAGTGAAGGGGTCGCCACGCGGGCCCGCGACATCGTCCGCGAGGGCATCTTGCAGGGCTATGTGCTGGACAGCTACTCGGCCAGACGTCTGGGCATGCAGACCACCGCCAACGCCGGCGGCGTGCACAACCTGTGCATCGACACCGACGACCTCGACTTCGCGGCGATGCTCGCGCGCATGGACCGCGGGCTGCTGGTCACCGAGATGATGGGCATGGGCACCAACATCGTGACCGGTGATTACTCGCGTGGCGCGGCCGGGTTCTGGGTGGAGAACGGCGAGATCCAGTACCCGGTGGAGGAAATCACCGTCGCCGGTAATCTGCGTGAGATATTCAAGCGCATCGACGCAATCGGTAACGACATCGATCCACGCAGCAGTATAAGCACCGGATCGATACTGATATCCGAGATGGCGATAGCGGGCGAGTAACCGCCCCCCCCCACGACATCGACAAGACATCGACAAGACATCGACAAGACATCGACGCAAAACGACGACGATTCGGTGCGACGAGCGTAGCGGGTGCTCGTGACGGGTGCACGTGCGCCGTGTTCGCGGATGGAGACCATCAGTAGTGAGCGATAACGACAACGAGAGCGAGCTGGACATCGACCGCGCCGAGAATATCGAGCCAGCCACATCGAGTCGCCGACGTGCCCGAAGGGCACAGGCCATGGATGCGGAACGTGAACCCGAGCAATCCCGGGAGCAAACGTCCTCACGGGCCATCCAGATCGCCAGTGAGCTGCTGCCCTTCACGGTGCACGTGCTGCCGCGTGACAAGCGCCCGATGTTTCCGGTGCAGACCCTGCCGGTGACCCTGGCCCGAGAGCCATGGCGGCATACCCTTCGAGCGGTCATCGAATCCGACCAGCATCTGGTCGGTCTGTTGCTGCAGCGTCCGCGCGGGGATGACGGTCCCCAAGCCATGCCCGGCGAGGACACCGGCCCGACGGTCACGCAAGCCAGCGGTCTGTTCGAGATCGGCACGGTCGCCCGCGTCCATCACCTGCGACGCGACGGCGAGCAGCTGACATTCATCGCCGAGGGTCTGAAGCGCTTCCGGGTGGTCCGCTGGCTGAGCGACAGCGCGCCGATGCGGGCCCGCATCGAATATCTGGAGGACCAGGACGAAGAGGACGAAGAGAGCAAGGCCTACGGCATGGCCCTGCTCGGCACCTTGCGCGAGCTGCTGCACATCAATCCGCTGTACAGCGAGGAGGTGCGTCAGTACCTGGAACGCTTCACGCCCAATCAACCGAGCATCCTGGCCTGGCTGGGCGCCACCTTGAGCACCAGCGAGGGCGAGCCGTTGCAGCAGGTGCTGGAGGCCGCCACGCTCAAGCAGCGTCTGGAACGGGTGCTCCAGCTACTCAGCAAGGAGCTCGAGATCGCCCGCCTGCAGGTGGACATCAAGCGTCAGGTCGAGGAGAGCCTCGGCGAGCAGCAACGCCGCTTCTTCCTCAAGGAGCAGCTGCGCATCATCCAGCAGGAGCTGGGCATCGCCAAGGACGATCGCAGCGCCGAGGTAGACCGTTTTCGCGAGCGTGCCCAGAGTCTGAGCTTCAGCGAGGAGGCGGGCGAACGCTTCGAGGAGGAAATCACCAAGCTGGGCATACTCGAGACCGGCTCACCCGAATTCGCGGTGACCCGAAACTATCTGGACTGGCTCACCAGTCTGCCCTGGGGCGTGCATTCCGACGACATCCTCGATCTGGACCATGCGCGCAAGGCCCTGGACGCAGGTCACGCCGGACTCGAGGACGTCAAGGATCGGATCATGGAGTTCATCGCGGTGGGCAAGCTGCGTGGCTCGGTGGGCGGCTCCATCATCCTGCTGGTCGGGCCGCCCGGCGTGGGCAAGACATCCATTGGCCACGCCATCGCCGACGCCCTGGGACGCCGGTTCTTCCGTTTCAGCGTCGGCGGCATGCGCGACGAGGCCGAGATCAAGGGCCATCGGCGCACCTACATCGGTGCGCTGCCCGGCAAGTTCATCCAGGCGATGAAGGATGCCGGGACGGCCAACCCGGTGCTACTGATCGACGAGGTCGACAAGATTGGCGCCTCGTATCAAGGCGACCCCGCCTCGGCGCTGCTCGAGGTCCTGGACCCGGCCCAGAACAACAACTTCCTCGATCACTATCTGGACGTGCGCTTCGACCTGTCCGGGACGTTGTTCATCTGCACCGCGAATCAGCTCGACACCATTCCCGGACCGCTATTGGATCGGATGGAGGTGATTCGACTGTCCGGCTACCTCGCCGAGGAGAAGCTACAGATCGCACGCTCCCATCTGTGGCCACGACAGCGCCAGCAGACCGGCCTGAAGAGCAATCAGGTGAATGTCACGGACGCAGCCCTCAAGCGCATCATCGATGAGTATTCACGCGAGGCGGGGGTACGTGGGCTGGACAAGCAGCTCGGCAGACTGGCCCGCAAGGCAGCGGTGGAGATCGTGCGTGGCGCCAGGGATCGCGTCTCGGTCGGCGGCAAGAACCTCGGCGAATACCTCGGCAAGCCGGACTTCCACAAGGAGGACTGGCGGCATGGTGTCGGCGTGGTCACGGGTCTGGCCTGGACCGCGATGGGCGGCGCCACCTTGTGCATCGAAGCCAGCCGCATCCACGACGGCCAGCGCGGTCTCAAGCTGACCGGCAATCTGGGTGAGGTGATGCAGGAGTCGGCGCACATCGCCTACAGCTATGTGAGCGCGCACGGCGACCGGCTCGGGGTGGTGCTCGATTACTTCGACCAGGCGCATATCCATCTGCACGTGCCGGCCGGCGCGACACCCAAGGACGGCCCGAGCGCCGGCATCACCATGGCGACGGCGCTGCTGTCGCTGGCGCTGGCGCGACCTACGCCACGCGCGCTGGCGATGACCGGTGAGCTGACGCTGACCGGTCTGGTCTATCCGGTCGGCGGCATACGCGAGAAGGTGGTCGCGGCTCGACGGGCGCGAGTCAAGACCATACTGCTGCCCGAAGGCAATCGTGCTGACGCCGAGATGCTCCCCGATTACCTGGTGCAGGGCTTGAGAATCGAGTTCGTGTCGACCTTCGACCAGGTGGCCGCCCACGTGCTGGGCATCGACAAGCGGGCTTCTGCAAGCGCATGAACATACGTCAGCTCAGATACATCTCCGAGGTGGCCAAGCACGGCCTGAACGTGTCGGCCACGGCCGAATCGCTGTATACCTCGCAACCGGGCGTGAGCAAGCAGATCCGCCAGCTCGAGGACGAGCTGGGCGTGCAGATCTTCGAGCGCAGCGGTCGACAGCTCACCCGCATCACGCCAGCCGGTCAGGTGCTCATCGAGCTGGCCGACCGGGCACTGATCGAAGTCGAAACCATCCGCCGGCAGGCCCGCGAGTTCAGCGATCCGAAGCGTGGCAGCTTGAGCATCGGCGCCAGTCACACCCAGGCGCGCTACGTGCTGCCCGAGGTGCTGTCCGCCTTTCATCAACAGTACCCACAGGTGCACATCGAGCTGCATCAGGGCACGCCCTTGCAGCTCGCCCAGCTGCTGGAGGACGGACAGGCCGACTTCGCGATCGCCACCGAGTCCTTGCAGCACTTCGACAACCTGGTGATGCTGCCCTGCTACAACTGGCAGCGCGGGGTGTTGGTGCCGGTCGGGCACCCGCTCGCAGACGGCGAGCCACTGACACTGGAGCGGCTCGCCAGCTACCCGCTGCTCACCTACGTGTTCGGCTTCGCGCCGGGCTCGGTGATCGAACGCGCCTTCCGGGCGCGCAAGCTACAACCGGAGATCGCGCTCACCGCGACCGACGCCGACGTGCTGAAGAACTACGTGCGACTCGGATTCGGTGTCGCGGTCATCGCCCGAATGTGCTGGACCGAGGCCGACCGGACGGACCTGCGGATGATAGACGCGAGCCATCTGTTCGATGCCAGCATGGTCAAGATCGGCTTCCGTCGCGGTACCTTCTTGCGCCGCTACATGTACGACTTCCTCGAAGGTTTCGCCCCGCACCTGACCCGCGAGGCGATCGACACCGCCCTCGGCGTCACCAACCATCGCGCCCTCGAGGCATTGTTCGTGGACGCGGAGCTACCGCTGCGCTGAGTGTGAGGTCTCGGCCAGGGGAGAACGCTGACAGACCAGCATCTTCCCTAGCGCGCCCGTCTGAGCTCGGTGCGGATGGTGCGGGCGACCCGGTCACCGATCAGATCGTGGAGCGCGAGTCGGCCCCCGGTGGATATCGCGCTCATGGCCAGGGCACCGACCACAAACAGCAGCAGCGGGGCGATCAGCCAGGCCAGGAAGTATGACGCCGGCACCTTCATCGGCTGCGTTGTTGCACTCGCCCCGGCACCGCTACGCTGCTCCGGCAGCGCGCTGCTCAGCAGACGATCGATGTGCGCGCCCTGCTCGATCGCTTCGGCGAAGGCCTCGATTCGGGTCGGGTCTCGGTACAGCGCCCAGGCCTCGGTCACCACCTTGTAGCCGACCAACAGACCGACGAGCAGGATACACACGCCGAGCAGCCGAACGGCAAAGGCGAATACCGACAGATACACAGGCGTCTGGGGCACTTCGATCTCCACACCCCGGAAGTCCCGATCCTCATAGCCCATAGCTCACCATCGTCAGTTGCAGACCACCGTCGCTCGCCCGTGAGCCGCACATCTGCGCTGCGATCGCAGCGGCACGCACGGCTTCAGATGCCGATGGTCGGAGTGAATGAAGCGGCCTGGCTCGACGGACTCGCGTGTGTGCCGCGTCCAGTGCCTGCACCGCGCACGTCGAGCGAGCGGCGCAGCGAATGATGCGGATTCGCGCCTCGCGGCGCAAATAGTCGCCAGCGGCATACAGCTGAGGTGTGCCCGCGGCGGGGAGGCGATGGATGCCAGCACGTGCAGACCAAAAAAAACCCGGCCAGGGGCCGGGTCAATCGAGGGAGAAAGGGTCCCGAGGGACCCTGGCTCTGGGGGGAGAGGGTCGGCGCGGCTCGAGCAATCTCGCCGCGCGTCCTGTTGTCCTGCCGGTGTGGTGTGGGCGCCTTACGCGGCGTCCTCCTCGGGACCGGCCATCTGCTGATCGACCGTCTTCAGCATCTCGCGCTTGTGCTTGCGCAGCTGTGACAGGAACGAGTGCACCGAGCGCGATCGCAGACCGTAGCCGCGCTTGGTGTTCGCCAGACGCTCGTCCAGCTTCTCCAGATCGGCCGTGAGGCGGTTGTGCTCACTGACTAGAAGCATGTTCATTGTGGTTGTCCTCGGATGCGGTAGCTTCGAACTGTAGTAATTGCTGTTGCCCTTCCTTGAGCAATGTTTGTGCCAGCTTTTAATTCACCTCTACCAAGAACCTAAGTCGCTGATTTGGAATGAATCGCCTCTTCTGTTCGAGTCCGCACGGCCTGTCCATGTCTTGTTTGCCGTTGTTGAGTGTCGCTGGCTGGAGACACTGCGGACCCGCCTGGATTTCGGCCTCGGAAAAGGCATCTGGAACGCTTCGGGAAGAATCCGTATGAAGATCGTGGAAGCCACCCGGAGCATGCCGCGACAGACGGGCACGCCGCCCGTTTCAGCATCTTTTCCCGATTGCTCGAACCGTTCGCGCGAATGCGCCATCGGCGCTCGAGCCTCCCGGTCCTGCCGCCGATAAGGAACCCGAGGGCGCCATCGCCTCACTCACGCTCCTTGATCAGGTATCGAATCCGTGCCGAAAAAGTTCAAATCCACCGCCTTCGTGCTCTGCTTCCTGCTTGGCATGCTGTCCGCGCACCGCTTCTATCTGGGGCGTAAGCGCACCGCGCTGGCCCAATGTGGATGCGCGCTGGGGGGCACGGCGCTGTTCATCGCGGGCCTTGTCCAGGCGGCGCAGGGCGCAGCCCCCCGCTACGCCGCGCTGATGCTGCTCGGCGGTTGCCTGGCGCTGGTGGTGTGGTGTGTGTGGTGGCTGCTGGACAAGGTGCTGCTGATCGCCGACCGGCTGAAGGACGCGGACGGGCATGCGTTGATTGCCGGTGCACCTGACCCGTCGCGCCCGCAGGCGGGCTTCTGGGTACGCTTCTCGGCTTTCGTCACCGACTATGTGATCGTCGGCTTCGCCGGAGCCTTGTTGACCTATGCGCTGATCGTGGTCTCACTGCTGGTCTTTGGCAGCACACATCACGAAGCGCTGTTCCGCCTGCTGCTACAAGCCCTGTTGGAGCCGCAGCAGATCGCGGGGCTGTTCGATGCATTGTCGCCCGGCGCGCTGGCCGGGCTGATTCTGACCAGCGCCGTGCCTTCGACGCTGGTCGGCTGTCTGTACTACACCCTGCTCACCGCGTCGGCGTGGCAAGGGACCATCGGCAAGCGCGCCTTCGGCATCTACGTGACGACCACTGATGGACGCCGCATCACCCTGCGGCGTTCGCTGGCGCGCTATGGGGCATTCCTGCTCGCCTGCCTGCCGATGTATCTGGGACTGCTGCCGGCCGCCTTCACCCGCGAGCGCCGGGCCTTGCAGGACTACCTGGCAGGCACCTGCGTTCTGCACCTGCCAGTGGCCATGGCCGACACCACGCGTGCGGCCGACGCCGCGCGGCCGGGCGACGCGCCCCACGACCTGCCCGAGACGCTCAGGTCAGCGGCAGCATGACGTTCTTCTGATAGGCCGGACGCGCCTTCAAACGCTCGAACCATGCCTCCAGGTTGGCGAGCTTCGGTCGTTCGATGGGCAGATTGGCCCAGCGCCAGACCATCGCGCCTATCGGGATGTCGCCAATAGAGAACTGCTCACCGTTGATATAAGCCTTGCCAGCCAGCGCCTCGTCGATGAGGCCCATCAGCTTGTTGATGTTGCTGGTGTGCACGGCGCGCTGCTCGGGATCCTGGGCGTGTGGCGCATTCCGGACAAGGCCCCAGAACAGATAGTTCATGTCGACCTGCGGGGTGGTCAGCATCCAGTCCATCCAGCGCTCGGCGCGTGCCCGTTCGGCCACGTCGGTGGGATAGAGGGTTCCCGTCGCGTGGCGGGCGGCCAGATAGCGGACGATGGTGTTCGACTCCCACAGCACCACGCCGTCGTCGTCGATGGTCGGCACCCGCCCGTTGGGATTCATGGCCAGATACCAGGGCTGGTCATTGAGACCGAACTCCATGCCGGCATCGATACGCTCGTACTCCAGTCCCAGCTCGTCGGCGCACCACAGCACCTTCATCACGTTGATCGAGTTGACGCGTCCCCAGATCTTCAGCATTGGAATTCTCCGTCATGGTCGAGGCCGGGCGGACCGTCCCGGCAGCACGGTTACAGTTTGCGATAATCGGCGGCCGGCACCATACCCCGGATCGAGCCCGGGGTGCATCGTCGTTGCGTGCCGACCGGTTACACTGCCAACAGGCCAATGCATCGGCCCCGAACATCACATCTGCCCGCCGGCCCGTGCCACGGGCACAGCCAACAGGAGTCCAGCCGCATGACCCGACGTCGTGGCCCGCTTTCGCATCTGACCGTGCTCGATCTGACCCGGGTCCGGGCCGGGCCCACCTGCGCTCGCCAGCTTGCCGACTGGGGCGCCAACGTCATCAAGATCGAGGCACCGCTGAGCGTCGATGGCTCGGCCGGCATGGGTGGCGCGCGACACGGACCGGACTTCCAGAACATCCACCGCAACAAGCGCGGCATCACCTTGAATCTGAAGAAGCCCGAGGCGGTGGAAGTCTTGAAACGTCTGGTCAGTCAGTCGGACGTGTTGATCGAGAACTACAGGCCCGACGTGAAGCAGCGCCTGGGTATAGACCAGGACACCCTGCTCGCGCTCAACCCGCGGCTGGTCTATGCGAGCATCTCCGGCTTCGGCCAGGACGGCCCGTACGCGCAGCGGCCGGGCTTCGACCAGATCGCCCAGGGTATGGGTGGGCTGATGTCGATCACCGGTCTGCCCGGCCAGGGCCCGGTGCGGGTCGGCATCCCGGTCGCCGATCTGACCGCCGGCATGTACGCGGCGATGGGCATCTTCATCGCCCTGCTCGAGCGCAACGAGACCGGTAAGGGTCAGTGGGTGCACTGCTCGCTGCTCGAGGCGATGATCTCCATGCTCGACTTCCAGGCCGCGCG
>JAGRHX010001505.1 GCA_020444775.1 Gammaproteobacteria bacterium | reverse complement strand
TACACGCCCGGAGTGGATGGACGACGAGATGTTCGAGGGCATCATCGCAGCGGGCGTATCGGACATCGACGAGCCGCCGACCGGTGCACTCGCCGAGCACGTTCGACTTCGCACCGAGAAGCGCGGCGGGCGTCCATAGCCATCCGCGTACGTCCGTGGTGGATCAGTGCTTCTATTGTCAAGCGGAGGGTGATCCTGCTGCGGCGTCGGCCTGCATTGCTCGGTAGACGGTGTCGCTGATTCGGCGTTTGAGACATCGGAGGGCTTCGGTGTTGGATTTGCCCTCGGCTTTCTTGCGGGCGTAGTACTGGCGGGCGGGTTCGTGCCGTCGTAGCTGGACGACGGCGATGCGGTGGAGCAGCTTGTTGATCTGGCGGTTTCCGCCTCGGTTGAGGCGGACTCGGACGGTCTGGCCGCTGCTGGCGGGGATTGGGGCGGTGCCGTTGGCTCTGGCAAAGGCGTGGCGGCTGCGGTAGCGGCGGATGTCGGCGATCTGGGCGACGAGCTCGGCGCAGACGATCGTTCCGACGCCGTGGATTGCTCGGGTGCGCTCGCAGCTTCGCTGCTCGAGGAGGAGATCGATTTGTCGCTGCAGTTCGTCTGCCTCGTTCCAGATCGCGACGATCTGCTTCAGGCGCTGGCGTGTGATCTCTGCCTGGATGCTGCGGTCCCGGCAGAGCTTGCGGGCGATAGCGCGGACCTGGGGGATCGTGCGCATCGGTTGCTTGCTGCCGGGCATCAGGATCACGAGCGCCGAATGCACACGGTTGATCTGCGCGGTTCGCTCCTGCACGAGTTCGTCGCGCCGCTCGATCAGCAGGCGCAGGTCGTAGGCCTGCTGGTCGACCTTCACGCTCGGTAGGTTCTCGTCGGCCGCGCACACTCGCGCGACGATCACAGCGTCGACCAGGTCAGTCTTGCCTTTGCCAGGCTCCCGGCCGCGCTCACGGAACGTGCGTGTCGCCGGCACCTCCGACGTATCGAAGCCTGCCGCGATGAGCGTGCAGGCGAGGAGCCTGCCTGTGCTGCCGCTCCCCTCGACCCCGATCCGTTCGACGTCGTGCTGCGCGAACCACTCCACGAGCTTGGCGATGCCCGGCCGGGTGTTCGGCACATCGACGGTGCCCACCGCGCGGCCGACGTCATCGACGATGCCTGCGGACAGATTGCGGCGATGCGTGTCGACTCCGCCGTAGTTCATGCGTACCTCCATCGTGGTGCTTACAATTGGCGGCGGCACGCAACCTTCGGTGGAGAGCCATCGGCTCGCGCTTCTATCAAGCGATGCCGCCAGGAGGACGGCCCCCGCGAGAGCACACTGATCCACAGCCACGGGGCTGCCACCCCGGGCAAGAAATGGATGAGCTACTCGCGGGGGCAGCCTCCGTGGCAATCCAACCGAAGGCCGGACTGACTAGGCGACGGTAAACCGAAGGACTGGATCAGACCGCCTTGTCGTGACGCCGAATACACGTGTCCATGCCGCGCCTCGCCCACGCGCGCGTGGGCCTGAAAAATCGTGGGGTCGACAGTTCAAGTCTGTCCCTGGCCACTCTTCGGAAGCCCTCGCGTGATTCCAGATCACGGGATCACGTCGAC
>JAGRHX010001504.1 GCA_020444775.1 Gammaproteobacteria bacterium | reverse complement strand
CCTCCACCTCGAATGCGATCAGCGCTTGCAGACCTATACCATCGGTAGCGACCACCGAGACCGGATGGCTGCCAGGGCTCGCAAATCGATGTGAGACCGCGGCGCCCTCGAGCATGATGCCATCGCCCAGATCCCAGACCACGGATGCGATACCGCCGTTCGGGCTGTCGGCGCGCACGCTCAGCTGCAGCGGCGTGTCGACCCGCGCCGTTGCCAGCGGTAGCAGTTGCAATGACGGCAGCGCCCCAATCACGGTCACGGTGCGCCAGTCGACCGACTGCGATTCGTCCGCTTTGCTGCTCGCGACCAGCTCGACCCGATACACCCCTGGATGGCTGAAGACGATCGGTCCGGGATCCGCACGCTCGACCACGTCGTGCTGGGCGTCGAACGACCATTGATAAGCGAGCGTGTCCAGACAGCGCACGCAGCTTGGGGTGCTACTGAAGTGCACCGCCGTGCCGACATTGACCACCGGGTCCACGCGTGGCATGTCGATGAAGGCAAGTCGTGCACAGGCCTTGCCAGCGTGCGAGTGCTGGCCGACCTGCTGATCCGGGTTGGGCGTGTGCAGACAGTTGTCCAGCGCATCTACAACGCCATCGGCGTCGCTGTCCATGAGCTGCGCTCGGCTGCCCAGGCAGCGGTCATCGGCCTCACCCGGACAGGCATCGTCGGCATCGTTGTACAGGTCGCCGTCGCTGTTGGCGAGCAAGGGATCGGTGCCGGCGCGTGGCAGACGCGACAGCTCGTCCAGATTGCTCAGCGTGTCCAGGTCGAAGTCAGCGTCCGGGTCGAGCAGGCTTACGAGCTCGGGACGCTCGAGCTCGGGTCCGAGGTAAGCGGTCAGGATGCTCAGATAGCGCGCAAGCCGGCTGTTCTGGTCTAGCCCGGGCTCGGATCCACCCTGCAGCAGCGCGGCGACGGCGGCGCTGCTGCCAGCGGCCGAGGGCGGATGAGTGAAGGCCGCCAACGCCGCGGCGTAGAAGCCGTCGAGCCCTTCGCCCGGCTCGAGCAACGCGCTCAGCGCGGCCTGCAGCCGGTCCAGATCCCAGGGGTCCAGGAGCCCGGCCAGCATCGTCTCGAGCGCGGCCAGCGCGCCCAGCGGCCGCGCTGGTGAACCGGGCACCCCGAGCAGCACCAGCGGTGCCGGCGGCGGATCGGCCGCGAGCCAGGCAAGCACCGATTCGAGAAGCGCCACCTCGATGCTGCTACGCGGGTTCGGGTCGACCCGCAAGCGTCGCACTGCACCGGCACGCAGATATGCCTCGTAACCGGCTCGCCAGTCGGCGACGCTCGCCGCTGGCAGCCCCTGCGTGGCGAGAAAGGCCATCACCTCACCGGGCTGCAGATCAGGTGTCGCCGGCAGCCAGGAGCGCGCTGCCCACACCGCGTCCCGCGATCCGACCGCCGGCCGCGCCACGCGTACGATGCTCGGCGCGCCGGCCGGCAGGCGCAGCTCGGGAACGCGCCCCGCGGCCAGCTCGTCGGCAACGTAGGCGGCGCGCCAGCGCGGCGCCAGCTCGGCGGCTTGCACACCGATCGCGGCCAGCGTCGCCGCGTCGGGCAACAGCGCCTGGTCGTAGTGCGTCCGCCAATCGGCCCCCATCACAGTGAGCCCTGCAAGTCCGCTCTGCGGCTCACTCAGCGCATCGTCCTGCCAGACCTCACCGCTGAGCAGATACTCGACCTCGTGCAGACGTGTCGCCGCTGGTCGGTCGGCGAAGAAGGTCGCGGCGTCGCCCGGATCGCTGATCGCCGCGGGATCGTCGGGATTGGTGCCACGCACGTCCTCGTCGAAGTCCGACCAGCCATCACCATCGCGATCGCTGGGCAGGCTGTCCGCCGAGCGCGGATCCGAGCCCCGCATCGCCTCGTCGAAGTCGCTCAAACCATCACCGTCGCTGTCACGCGACAGATCCGCGCTCAGCGGATCCAGACCGAGCTCGGCTTCGACCGCGTCCGGCACGCCGTCCAGATCCGTATCGCGTAGCAACGGTCCCGCGTCGCGGATCTCGTACGCCAGGCGACGTATCGCCGAATCCACGACGTCGCTGCCGCCGCGAACGCGGGCGAAGGCCTCGATCAGATAGCTGCCGTTCGCGACCAGATGGATGCGGATGGATTCCACAGCCACCTGCCACTTCCCACCGTTGATACGCCAGTGCACGCTCGCCGAGGTGCTGCCGCTGGCGTTCACCGGCACCACCGCGCTCAGCGTCACCGCGGTGGTCCGCGCATAGCGCCCGGCCGCTGGCGCGAAACCGAGGCTCGGCGAGCCCGGTCGGCTCGGATCGGAGAGCGGTGCACCCAGCCCTATCACCGCGAAGCGCGGCACCCGCGCCCCGGTCGACGGCAGGCTGGCGTTGGCCTGGTTGATCAGCGCGGCCGCATAGTCGTCCGGGGCGATGCCGATCGTCGCCTGCCCCCCCCGATGATCGATACGCAGCTGGTTGTTCAGCTGCGAGGCGCCTTCGGTGTAGGCACCTTCGACCACCGAGTAGCTGGAACGGGTGTTGCCCGCCTCGTCGAACAGCCAGACGTTGGCATTGCCTTGCTGGCCATGGACACTGTTCACCAACAGCAGCAGCACGACCGCCAGACCCAGCGACACGGAATTCAGGTGTGTCTCGCAACACCGCTTGATCGTGGCGTTCATTGCGGCGTTATCCAGTTCGACAACCGATGGCCCGCGATCTCGCCACGCTCGTCGAAGAGCACGAACTTGTAGCGTAGCTGACGATCGTCCCGGAACGGAAAGCGGTCGGTAAACAGCAGACGATAGCCGGGCCACTCGTTGCCGGTAGCGACATTGACCAGACTGAACCACGGGTCGTTGAGACGGGTGACGCTGCCAAAGGCATTGACCTCGAGGTCACACCACGGCGCGTCCAACAACGGGCTGATCTGGTAGAAGTCACCGGGCGCTTCGGACGGGCCGGCCCTCGATTGCCGGTAGGCGACAAAACGCAGCGGCACATTGGCATGCTGCTGAATCACCGAGCACAACGCGCATTGTGCGTAGGTCGGCTGCGGTGGATGACCGATCTCGCCCACACAGCGACCGAGCCCGCTGCTGGACGGCGGGAACTGCAGGTCACAGGCGATCGGCGGCGGCTCTGGCAGACAGCTCGACTGTGTCGAGTCCATGGGTTCGGAGAGCAACACCACGCCGATATCATCCGACCGCGCATACTGCGCCTGCAGTTGATCGCCGGCCTCGGGCACCGGTATCCGTGGCCAGGGCAGATAGACGGGCGGATCGCTGCTCGCCGGCGTGCGGTCGTCGCATACCGTCTCCGACCAGTCGGACGAGCCCGGACTGCTGCCGCTCAGGCCCTCACCGCCGATGGACAGACCCTTGAAGCACCACTGCTCGCGCCAGTCGGCGCCGAGCG
>JAGRHX010001503.1 GCA_020444775.1 Gammaproteobacteria bacterium | reverse complement strand
CTCTTGAACGACAACGTCGGCTTGATCGAGCGACTTCGAGACGTGGTGTTTCCGGTCAGCGAGGGTGCGCCGCGGGTGGACGGCGTCACCGCCCTGTTTCTCGCAGGACGCCAGGTCGCCACCAGCTTGCAGTACCCGGACGACCCGGACGCGGTCAGGGTTCTCGCCGCCAAGAGCATCGTCGACCGTGTCGTCAATCACGGCCACACGGTCATCGTCTGCATGAGCATGGCTGGCAAGCGCTACATCGCCGCCCATGCGCCTCTGCACGGCGGACCCGGGGAACGGGTCGGCATGTTGCTGGCGGCCCTCCCCGCGGCCGCACATCGCCAAGAGCAGGTGCTGTTGTTGCTCACACTCCTGGGGCTGATCTCGATCGGCGCCGGCGGCGTGCGAGCCATGCTGTGTGCCCAGCGACGACGTCTGGACGGAGAAATGCAAAACCTGGCCCGACTCGCCAGAGACGGGTTGGACAAGGTCCCCGAAAGCGGTTTCGAGCATGCTATCGCCGAGCCCGGCGCCAGCCAGCCGGTCCCTGCCGAAGCCGGCCAGGAGGGTCTGCGCGCGGCGCTGCAAGCATTGATCGAGCGATCGACCGATCAAGCCGATGTCTTGCGCCGTACCCTTACCGACAAGATGGCGATCGAGCAGGAGCTGGAGGCCAAGCGCATCGGTATGGAGACCATGCTCGGTCACCTGTCGGCGGTGCGCGACGCGGTTCGCGAGGAGAGCGCATCCAAGAGTCGCTTCATCCAGGACACCTGCACCGATCTGACACCGCTGGTCGGTTGTCTGTTCGACAACGCCAGACAGCTCGAGAGCGCAGACCAGAGCGCCGAGCAGCACATGCGCCTGGAGTCGCTGATGCGCAACAGTAGACGACTGTCTGGAATCGTCGACGACATCTCGGCCTTCGCGCGTCTGTCCGCCGAGACCGCGAGCGACGAGATGCAAGCCTTCGACTTCGATGATCTGCTGCGTTGCGTGGCCACACGCATCGAAGAACGAGCGCGGATCGGGGGCATACAGATCCGCCGCTGGGTCGACCCACGACTGCGCGACCGGGCCGCGTGTGGCGACGTCGCACGGATCTACCAGATCCTGCTCGAGTTCTGCAGCGACGTGATCGTCTCCAATCAAAGCGGTGGACTCAGCCTCGCCGCCAGCCTGGACGGCGACACGACGCAGAGGATCACGGTTCGTTTCGAGGTCGCCGACCAGGATATCGAGGCGCGCGATCTCCACCGTCGGACGGGTATCGAGTCGCGCCCGACCGCTCGGGGTGCGGCTGGCGTCGGGCGCTCCCCGGACGAGGACGCTGGCACCGGCCTCGGCATGAGTAGACGTCTGACCCAGCACCTCAACGGCAGGATGGGGGTGCAGCGCCTCGACGAGACAGGCTGCATCGCCTGGTGCACGCTGGAGTTCGACTGCAATCTGGCGACCCAGATGGCACAGGCAGGCAATGACACGTCAACGGGCCACGTGCGGGCTACGCAGACCACCGCATCTACAATCCGTCAGTCCACGTCTGGTCGCCAGCTGGAGACTGCACGCGGTGCCGCCCCGGGGAACTGACCGGCATCGACCCGCACCGTTCGAGCCGCCGCCACGTGTCCCGCACCTGACACCGGAGTAGACTGGTGTCCGAGCGTGGGGCGTCACCTCTTCGCCCCGCTCACCGCGTTCGCGAATGCATGGCCGATCCCTGCAGCCTGTTCAGCCTCACGGCCCGCGCGCTCCGGATCGGCACGCGCCGTGGGCGCCGACCTTTCGTCTGGCGCCCCGTCATCGACCGGGCAAGCACCCGTCTCTGCCGGAGAACCGAGTGAGCAACAGCGTAGCGCACACCGCACGTCGTGGCCCTGCCTGGCGGGGAACGCTGATCTGGTTGGCCGTGATAGCGGTGTCCGGCCTGCTCTGTTGGAAGCTCGAAGGGCCACGGGCCGTCGAGCAGTCGCTGCGCAGCTTCGCCGATCAGATGCAGCTGCTCGCGCCACGGATGGCCGCGGCGCTGTTGATCAGCGGCTTCATCCAGGTGCTCGTGCCCAGCCAGCTTGTGAGTCGTTGGCTCGGCGTCGGCGCGGGTATCAAGGGCGTGTTCGTGGCCACAATGGTCGGCGCACTGACACCCGGGGGGCCGATGCTCGCCTTTCCCCTGGTCGTCGTGCTACGCAACTCGGGTGCCTCCATCGTGTCGCTGATCACCTTTCTCACGGCCTGGGCGACGCTCGGCTTTCATCGCATCTTGATGTGGGAGATGCCGTTGATGGGACCACAGTTCGCACTGGTCCGCTATCTGTCCTCGCTACCCCTACCGCTGCTGGCAGGTCTGGTTGCGCTGCTGTGTAGC
>JAGRHX010000146.1 GCA_020444775.1 Gammaproteobacteria bacterium | reverse complement strand
CGCTCGCCGCCGAGGGCGCGTCCGACCGCGGAGGAGATGCCGCCGCCCATCGCTCCCGCGGACATCATCTGCATCAATGCCTGGAGTGGGAATACCAGCGCGACCGCGGCCAACGCGGTCGTGCCCAGGTGGCCGACATACCAGGCCTCGGCAATGCTGACCGTGGTCTGCAGCATGACGACCACGATGTTCGGTGCCGACAGCCAGGCCAGCATGGGCACAATCGGGCCATCGAGGATCATGCGCAGTCGGGGGCTGCGTCGCGTCGGGGTGCTGTTCGAGGCCACGCGCGCGCAGCGTCAGCGTTCAGCAATCATGAAGAACGGCCGGCAGCACGTGCTCGGCCAGTTGCTCGAGCTGATCAACCGCGCTGCAGGGCAGGAACAGGGCGACCTCGTCGACGCCGCTCGCATACATCTCTTGAAGGCTGTCGACGATCTGGGCTGGCGGTCCAGCAAGCACCAGCTCATCGTGCATTCGATGCGAAGGTGGCAGCGCGGCCAGCGCGCTGGCGCGGTCCGAACCGATACGGGTGACCACATTGACATGTGCCCTGCCCAGCTCCTGAGGATCTCGGCCGATCTCGGCACAGGCCTCCTCGATGCTCTTCCAGCCTTCACTCACCTGCTCGATGCTGGTGTGCAGCCCCGAGGACTGCCAGCCAGCGGCGTGACGCGCGATTCGCCGGGCCGCGCGCTTCGGACCGGTCCATGATCCGAACCAGATTGGTGGGTGTGGGCGCTGCACCGGTTTCGGTCTGAGCGATACCCGATCGAAGTTGAAGAACTCGCCTTCGAAGCTCACCTCGTCGTTCTGCCAGAGCGCGAGCATGGCCTTCAGTGCCTCGTCCAAGCGCCGCCCGCGGCTCACGAAGTCCACGCCCAGCGCGTCCATCTCCGCCCGGGACGAGCCGGTCGCCAGCCCGGCGAGCAGTCGGCCCTCGCAGAGACCGTCCAGGAATGCCAGCTCCTTGGCTGCCACGATCGGGTGACGAAAAGGAACGATGTAGGCACAAAAGCCCAGCGGGATGTTGCGTGTCGCGGCGGCGGCCACGGCGAAGGCGCTGGTGGAATGGAACGTAGGCGTGGCGTGGAAGATGTGGTCGGTCAGGTAGAGCCTGCTGAAGCCACTCGTCTCCACGGCGCGGGCGAAGGTGCCAATGGCCGTTGCGCTGACCGGATCGTGGTCGCTTGCGACCATCGATATGCTCAACCTTCTTCGCACGCGCGTGCTCTCCTCAACGATAACGATGTGGTCCGATGGTGCCTCGGTGCGGGGATGCCGGCAGGGTATGGCGACGACACCGTCCTGTCGATGCCATTGATGGCATCCCGAGCGCTCATTGTCCGGTGCGCCGTGTTGGTTGTCCACGGCGTTGTTTCCCGGTGGCTGTAGGCGGAAATACCAGCGCTGCGGGTGAAACTCCGTCTCAGTCGGATGCCCGCATGTGACGTGTCTCACAGAATCGAATGGCAATGTGACCCAGCCCTGCTTTTGCCTAAAGAGCACCTGCTCCCAGCCCGCTGACGTCAGTGGGTAGATGCGAGCCCGATACGGCCGGATTGTGTCTGGACGCTATACGACTCGAGCAACAGCAGGTGAACTTCGTGAGCGACTCCTTCGGTTCCATACCAACGCAAGGCAAGGATGAGACCTCGGCCAACGAGGTGCTCGAGCTCTTTGGCGGCGCCAATGTGGGCAGCGACGATCTCCGCAAGGAGAAGCGCGCGGGTGCATCGGTAAGCGGCGATGAGAGCGCTCGTGAAGAGCTGCACAAGCAGAACATCCACATGGGCAGCGACCGAGACCAGCTGAACGTGGATGAGGTGGAGCAAGGCGATACAGGCGCTGGCGTCGCCGAGGGCGGGGTCGATGAGATCGCACGTCATGGCGAAGCCGCGGCCACGGACCCGCTGCTGGGGGATGCGCCGTTTCAGGCCGCCGGTGACTCGCGGGACGCAACGTCGTGGAGCGACGAGCCGTATATCGTCGACCAGGTGAGCGGCACGGTCCAGAGTCGCACGAATATGCAGACGGTCGCCGAGAGCGATGTCGGCGAGCCGCAGCAGACGCCGACTCCTTCGGTCGACACATCGAGCTTCGACATCTTGGACGTCCTTCCAGTCGATGGACCGTCGCTACTCCAGGATATCGATTCGATGCTAGCGGGTGGGCAATCGGCAAACGACGAGGTCGCATCCGAAGCCGATGCCGAGCCGAAGACGGGCGTCTCCCTGCAGAGCGATACCGGGGCCGCGCTGCCGCGTCTGGAGGACGGCTGGGTACAGGTCGAGGAAGGTGAGCCGATCTGGGTGGATGTGCTTTCCGCCCGGATGAATCCCGAAGTCGGAAACGCGCTGTCATTGGTATCGGCTCGACTCGTAAGCGGTGAGGGGGCTGTATCTGTCGGTGCCAACGGTGTGCGGTTCGTGCCCGGCGAGCAGTACGAGCACCTGGCCGAAGGGCAGCACGACACCGTGCTGGTCGAGTATCAGGCCATGGATGTCAGTGGCTCGCTGGTCACCGCGTACCTGAACATCGAGATCAGCGGCACCAACGACGGGCCGGTGGCATATCCGCAGCAGGCGAGGGTCCTCGAGAACGAAGGTCTGAGTCTGGACGTACTGTCCAGCGCAACCGATCTGGACACTGGTGATCGACTCCAGCTCGCTGATGCGAGCGTTGTCGAGGGCGCGGGCACGGTTGCGATCGTCGACGGCAGGCTGGTGTTCGACCCGGCCGATCATTACGACGGGCTGGGTGTGGGCGAGCGAGCCACGGTCGAGATCCGTTACGGTATCGAGGATTCCCACGGCGCCCGAGCCGAGGCGGTCGTCACGATCGAACTGGTCGGCAGCAACGACGCGCCGTTGGCCGTTGCGCTGCAGCCGGTGGCACTGACCGAGAACGCTGCCGGTGCGGATCTGGGTGTGCTGTCGGTGAGCGACGCGGACGCGGGCGACAGCCACAGCTTC
>JAGRHX010001502.1 GCA_020444775.1 Gammaproteobacteria bacterium | reverse complement strand
CCGAGATGTTGGTGGGCGGCATTCTCGAGCTGTTCGACGCAGGCGTCATTCGCCGCGAGGTGGATGGCGCCGCGATCCATGCGGGATTCTTCGTCGAGTGCCGCGACTTCTACCGCCGCCTGCGCGACATGGAGCCGCATCGTCGAAGCAAGATCGCGATGATGCCCGTGTCCTACACCAATGCCCTGTTTGGCGACGAGCCCGCCAAGCGGGCCGCGTGCCGTGATGCACGTTTCGTCAATAACGCGATGATTGCGACCTGTCTGGGCAGCATCGTGTCCGACGGGCTCGATGACGGACGCGTGGTCAGCGGTGTGGGCGGCCAGTTCGATTTTGTTTCCCAGGCCTTCGCGCTCGAGGGCGCCCGCTCGATCGTGACCCTCAATGCGACACGCCGCAAGTCGGGGCGGCAGCGATCGAATATTCGGTGGAGCTATGGAAACACGACGGTGCCACGCCACTTTCGCGATGTCGTCGTGTCCGAATATGGCGTGGCCGATCTGCGCGGACAGACTGATGAACAATGCGTGAAGCGCATGCTTGCGATCTGCGACAGCGCATTCCAGGACGAGATTCTCGAGCAGGCGAAAGCGGCTGGAAAAGTATCCCCGCGGTTCGCTGTCCCGTCAGCCTGGAGGCGCAACACGGCGGAAAACCTGCAGGCTTGGATTGGCCCGCCAATGCATGACGGACGCACGCCGATGTTTCCGTTCGGTACGGACTTCTCCGCTATCGAGCGCCGACTTCTGCCAGTGCTCGAGCATCTGCAATCGTGCCGTGGCTCCTGGCTCGCACTCTCGAGGCTCGCCCTTGCGGGCTTGATGGCATCGCCGTCAGCCTCACATGAACGAGACATGCTGGACCGTCTCGATCTTCTCGCAGTGACCGCGCCGCGCGATCGCCTCCATCGTTGGCTTGTGTTGGGCGCGATGCGCGGGCGCAGCAACTCAGCAAGTCGAGGCGGACGTCATGCACATGAAGCGAGCCGGTGATTGAACGTCCGCTCTAGCGACTCCGACGGATCGGGCATTCTTTCCTGCCGTACGTTATCGGGTGGCATCGACGCCACGATGGCCCGGATTGTTGGCGCGAATGATGGCGAAGCGGGTATCGGGACTATATGATGGTCTCCGCCAAAACCTAACGTAAGCGGTGCGGCTGCCCGACAGCCTCGCCTTTTCCTCCGCAATCCGTCGGCCATGCCAAATGCTGCGGTCCGGTCGGTCGCTGCCGCCTGTCGGCATCCGCGATCCGCTGAGCATGGCTTGCTCGGTGTTGCCGCTGGCGGGATGTGATCCTCGGAGGTCCCCTCCCGCTGACTACAGGAGTCCTTGATGGCTGCCGAATTGCGCACCTTGGTCGACTTCGTCGCCGCGCGAAATCCCGAGTCGATCGCCGTGCTGGCGCCCAAGCGCTCAGCGCTGAGTTATCGAGGGCTGCAGGCCTGCCTGAGCGATATCGAATCTGCATTGGTCGGTGCCGGCCTTGGGCCGGCCAGCCGGGTTGCCACCGTGCTGCCCAATG
>JAGRHX010001501.1 GCA_020444775.1 Gammaproteobacteria bacterium | reverse complement strand
GGACGCGGTTGGGGTGCTCGGGCCCGAGGGTGTGGTCGTCGTCGCGGTGGATAACCCTCTGAGCCTCGGTCGGCTCGGCGCGATGAGTGCGCACTCGGCACCCCAGACGACCGCGGGGAGTTCGTTGGCACGGCCACGCCTCGGTCGCACCGAGCTGGCGCGTGCGCTGCGAAGTGCGCGCTTGGGGCACGCGTCCTGGTATTTCCCCTTGCCTCGCGTAGAGGCACCATCGGTCGTCGTGACCCAGTCGGCGTTCGAAGAAGACCCGGCACTTCTGCACAACCTGCTCGGCCAGTTGGCCACGGTCGCCCACGACGGAGCCCTGCGCAGTAGTGCCGACGCCGTGCTGACATGGCGTGCCATCGTGGACAACCGTTTGCTCGGCGATCTCGCGGACGGTTTCTTGGTCGTCGGTCGCGCCGAACGCGTCGAGTCGGCCGCGGCTGCCTCGATCGGTGAGGTCCGGGCGTACCTTTGGGCCACCGATCGGCAGCCGGCGTTGTGCAAGCAAACGCAGATCATGCGTACGCAAGTCGGTCTGGAAGTGCGACGCGAACCGCTGTACGGGCTGCCAATTCCGGCGTGGATGCGGTTGGCGCGAAGCGAACCCCTGCGACCGGGCGAGCTTCTGTTCAATCGCCTGCCCACCATCGTCGCCCGCGCTGGCTGGACTGTCGACCATCTTGCCGATTGGGTCAGGCCGCTGCATGCCGTATTGCAGAAGTCGATTCGCAGCACATGCGGAGGGCAGATGCTTCCGGGCTGGATGCTCGATGCGACCCCGTTCAACCTCGTCGGAGGCGATGACGGATACGAGCTGTTCGATCTCGAGTGGTCCATCGAGCCCGAGGTCGATCTCGACTACGTGCTGTGGCGCGGTGTCTACCACAGCATGATCCGCATAGGCCAGGTGGCTGCTTCGGCGCCGTCGACACCGTCAGACTGCGCTGTGCTGGCGGCAGAGGTCGTTCGACGACTGACCAATCGGTCAGCGCGTACCACGGAGTGGCTGCGAAACGAGTCCGAGCTGCAGGTGCGCGTAGCCGGCATCGCCACCGGAGCGGCCGAAGCGCGATCAGTGGTCGCGTGCCGCGAGCATGCGACGCGAACCCGAGCGGCTGCGGACCAGTATGCCGTGGCAGCGGACGAGCCGCGCGATCCGCAACGGCTGCGGATCGCTGTCGTCCTGCACCTCTTCTATCCCGAGTACTGGTCCGAGTTCGCGCAGGCGCTGTCGGCGCTCCCCGAGCGAACGCAGCTTTTCGTGACGACGTCGCCCGAGAAGCTCGGGTGGGTCCGGCGCATCGTCCTGACGGATCGGCCCGACGCGGTCGTTGTGGGCTTGCCCAACCGTGGCCGCGACCTCGGCGCGCTCGTGGGGCTCTTCGAGTCGCACGACCTGTCCCGCTACGACTTCGTACTGAAGCTCCACAGCAAGCGCTCGCCCCATCTTCCTGAAGCCGTCGGGCAACGCTGGCGCCGTGAACTGCTGAAGCATCTGCTGCCCGACGGTCGCGTGACCGACATGCTGCGTGCGCTCGAGGCATCGCCGGACATCGGACTGGCCGGACCGCAGCAGTGGCTGGCCGACATACGCAGCACGCAGGGCTTCGAGACCAATTCGGCGGCCATCCATGGCCTTGCCGAGCGCATCGGCGTCGCCGGTGACCCGTTCGACCTCCCTTTCGTCGCCGGTACGATGTTCTGGGTCCGCGGCGCGGTGCTCGCGCAACTCGCGGCACTGGGCTTGACGCAGGACGACTTCGAGCCCGAGGCCGGCCAGCTCGACGGGACGCTGGCGCACGCGCTGGAGCGGGCGTTCGGGCTGCTCGCGCGCAAGCTCGGCTGGCGTGTGGCAGCGTTGCCGAGTGTCGACGGGCGGGGCGACGATGCTGCCGGCGCGATGTCGCAGGCGTCCAGGGCGCTGCAGCGGTGGCTCGATGCACGCCATGCCGACGAGGCCCAGCGAGCGGCAATCCGCGAACGTCTGGCCGGCTCGAAATCGGCCACCAGCCTCGCGGTGTTCGTCCTCGATCGGGCAGCCGACGATGCGGATCACGTCGCCACCTGTCGCAGTCTGGAGGGCGCGGCGGGACTGCTGCCGTCGGTGCGGACCATCGTCATCGGACCCCGCGACGCGCCGGGCAAGCTCCCGGGATCCGCACGCTACGTGCGCGCCGGGCCCGGGCAGACCATCGACGTCCTGAATGCGCAGGCGAGCGAGATCGACGCGACATGGCTGCTGGTGGTCGAGGCCGGTGAGATCTTCACGCCATGCGGACTGGCACGCGTCGCGCTGGAGCTGATGGACGCCGAGTCCTGCCGTGCAGTTCTCGCCGACGAGATCGTCCGTGGGCCGGACGGATCGCTCGGCGCGCTGCTCCGGCCGGCCGTAAACCTCGATCTGACGCTCAGCTTCCCGGTTGCGATGGCGCGCCACGTCATGTTGCGGCGCGACGCCTGGCGGCGGATTGGCGGATTCGATCGCGAACTACCGGGGGCGCTGGAGCTTGATCTGTTGCTTCGCATGTTCGAGGACGGTGGGCTCGCGGGCCTGGGTCATGTCGCCGAACCGCTGATCGTCGGCGCTGCGCCAAACGGTGCCGCCAACGATGACGAGACGAAGGCAATCCTAGGCCACTTGCGGCGCCGTGGCTACGAGCGCGCCCGGATCCTGCCGCGCGGGGTGCGCCGCTACCGCGTCGACTACGGCCACAATGCGCAGCCACTGGTTTCGATCATCGTGCCGACCCGCAACGAGCTCGCCATGCTGCGGCGCTGCGTCGAGAGCTTGCTGGAGGCGACGACGTACCCCAATTACGAGGTGCTGATCGTCGACAACGGCAGTGACGAGGCGGATGCCAGGGCGTGGCTCGACGGCGTGGCCGCGATTGCCGACGCCCGTGTGCGCGTGCTGTCTTGCCCGCAGCCGTTCAACTTCTCGGCGGTCAACAACAAGGCAGCGCGCGCGGCGCGCGGCGAGTACTTGGTGCTGTTGAACAACGACACGGCGGTGCTCGACGGTAGCTGGCTGGACGCGATGCTCAACCACGCATTGCGCCCCGAGGTCGGCGTCGTCGGCGCCAAGCTGCTCTACCCGGACGGCAGCGTCCAACATGCCGGCGTCGTGCTCGGCCTGCGCGGCCCGG
>JAGRHX010000145.1 GCA_020444775.1 Gammaproteobacteria bacterium | reverse complement strand
GACCTCAGCGGTTGCGGATCCGTGGGTTGCCGACCCACTCGTCCCACGAGCTGTCGTAGCCGTCGTAGTGCACGTAATACTGGTTCTGGCTGCGCCGCAGCACGTGCGCCGCATACCACTTGCCCTTCCAGGCGACCCACACAGGCGAGCCGTCACCGACCCGCAGCGAATAGCGATCCGGTCCGACCCACTCGTCCCAGGAGTTGTCGTAACCGTGATAGTGGATGTAGCACTGGTCGCTGCGCACCTTGAGGACCTGGGCGCCGTACCACTTGCCCTTCCAGAGCACGTCGACCTCATCGCCTGCTGAGCAACCGGCTTGGGCCGTGCCGGCCAGCGCGAGTCCCAGACCGAGCAACAACAACAGCGTGCGCAACGCACGCGCGACTACAGGTGTGATCATCAGGTGGATTCCAGGTCGATGCCGCGGCGACGCCCGACCCCAGGGCATTGGGCGTGACCGTCGGCGAGCGATGCCAGACGAGCGAGGTCCCCGCGTGCCCGATCGATCTGGCGGTCGATCGCCACGCTCGCCCCTGCTCGTCCCGTCTGCACCGAGCCCGGGCCAGTGCTCGAGCGCGGTGCGTTGTTGCCGATGACGGCCGCTTCGCCGTGGACTTGATCGGGCCGGCTGGTCCGCGTCCTCCAGACACGCCGGCCCTGCCAGTTGTCTGCCCTGCCAGTTATCTGCCCTGGCAGCTATCCGCCCTGCCAGCATCCGGTTGCGTCGGACCTCGCATGCGGACCAGAATCGGCACAGGTTCAGACAACGCGGAGCACGACCCTTCATGACCCTTGGATCCTCCAAAGGCAGGCTGCTGAAGACACTGATGGACCAACAGGGCATGGTGATTGCGCCCGGTGCCTACGATGGCCTGACCGCCCGGCTGGTGGCGCAGGCCGGCTTCGGCTGCGTGTACATGACCGGTGCCGGCACCTCGATGAGTCACGGCTATCCCGACTACGGTCTGCTCAGCGTGAGCGAGATGGTCGACAATGCCGGACGCATGGCCGATGCCGTGGACGTGCCCGTCATCAGCGATGCCGACAACGGCTACGGCAACGAGCTGAACGTGTTCAGGACCATCCGCGCCTTCGAGAAGGCCGGCGTCGCCGGCGTGCATCTGGAGGACCAGGTCCTGCCCAAGCGCTGCGGTCACCTGGACGACAAGGTGCTGATCCCGCTCGAGGACTACGAGGCGAAGATCCGCGCCGCGGTCGACGCCCGCCATGATCCGGATTTCCTCATCATCGCCCGCACCGACGCGCGCGCCGGGCACGGTTTCGACGAGGCGGTGAGACGCTGCAACGCGGCGCTCGCGGCCGGCGCCGACATGGCGTTCTTCGAAGCGCCGCAGAGTCTGGAGGAGGTGCGCGAGGTGCCCCGGCAGGTCAACGGCCCCTGCCTGATGAACGTGGTACGAGGCGGCAAGACGCCGGAGATCCCCTTCGAGGACGCCATGCGGATGGGCTACAAGCTGGCGATCGTGCCGGGGCTGCTGTTCGTCAGCGTGATCGGCGCCTGTGACCAGGCGCTGGCGGCTCTCAAACGCGAAGGCCGTCACCCGGTGCCGCTCGCCGACCTGAGCCCGGCCGGCGCCTTCGCCCGTGCCGGCGCCGATGAATGGGAGCCACTTCGGACCCGCTATCGCGCCGACCCGGACGACTCGGAGGCAGCCGATTGAACCCGGCCCAGGCACAGGCGGCGCCGCAGGGTGACTGGCCGACGCTCGGCGCCTTGCCTGCGCGCGCCGCCCGGCGCTGGCCGGATCGCGAGGCCCTGACCTTCGGCGAGCTGCGGGTGAGCTTCAGCGACTTCGAGCACGAGGTTCGGCGGGTCGCCAAGGCGCTGTTGGCCAGCGGCATCAACCGGGGTGACCGGGTCGCGGTCTGGATGATGAACTCACCGCAGTGGCTGTATGCCATGTTCGCGGTGCCGATGGTCGGTGCCGCCATCGTGCCACTCAACACCCGCTATCGCTCCGACGACATCGCCTACGCGCTTGCCCAGTCACGCTCGGCGCTGCTCCTGACCCAGACCCGCTCCGGACCGGTGGAGTTCGCACGCATGCTGACGCTGGGAATGTCCGAGCTGGACGGCTGCGATGCGCGCGCGCTGGAGCTTGCGAAGTATCCGTATCTGAAACAGATCGTGATGCTCGACGAGGCCGGGTCGCCCGGCATGCAGCTGTGGTCGGACTGGCTGACCACCGGTGAAGCCGTGGACGACGCGGCGCTCGACCGACGGCTGGGCGAGGTCGGCGTCGATGACGACATGATGATCATGTACACCTCGGGCACGACCGGCCATCCCAAGGGTGCGTTGCACAGTCACCGCGTGGTGCGCAACACCCTGGAACGCATGCGTCTGTACGGGGTGACCGAGGACGACGTGCAGATGAGCTATCTGCCGTTGTTCCATATCTACGGCTTCAGCGAGCTGGCGATGGCATCCCTGCTGACCGGCTCACGCCAGGTGCTGATGGACATGTTCGACGCCGAACAGGCGTTGGACCTGGCCGAGCGCGAACGGGCAACCATGCTGCACGGCTTCGATGCCCACTGGCTGGATCTGTTGCGCGCGCAGGAAGGCCGTCAGCGCAAGCTGTCGATTCGACTCAACACATGCCCGTCCGGGATGAAATCCTCGGCCGCGATCGCGCGCCGCGCCGAGACGGTGTTCGGCACCATGCTCAGCGGCTTCGGCATGAGCGAGACCTGGTGCTTCATCACCTGCAACCGCCCGGACGACACGCTGGAGCAACGCACCGAGGCCTCCGGCACACCCATGCAGGGCTACGCCTGCCGGATCGTCGACCCGCAATCAGGCGCGGCGAAGCCGGATGGCCAGCCGGGTGAGCTGCTGGTGCGTGGCTACGCGCAGATGAAGGGCTATTTCGACAAGCCCGAGGAGACCGCGCGGATCGTCGATGCCGATGGCTGGATCCACACCGGCGACATGTGCCTGCGCCGGCCCGACGGTCACTTCGTGTTCATGGGCCGTTATCGCGACATCCTCAAGGTGGGTGGTGAGAACGTCTCGCCAGCCGAGGTCGAGGCCTTCCTGCTCGGCATGGAGGGTATCAACGATGCCGCGGTGGTCGGGGTCCCGGACGCCCGTCTGCAGGAAGTGGTGGTCGCCTTCGTCGTGCCGCGCCTGGGCGCGGCGCTCGATGCGGAGCGGCTCATCCAGAACGCGCACGGCCGTATCGCCAGCTTCAAGATCCCACGCCATGTGTTCTTCGAGGATGCCCTGCCCATGACCCCTTCGGGCAAGGTACGCAAGGTCGAGCTGCGAGCCCTGGCGCGGCGGCGGCTCGGCCTGCCGGAAACAGACGGAGCCAGCAAACGATGAGCAGCACGCAGCCGACCCATTCGCTGAGTAACGAACGCGTCGCTTATTTCAACGGTCGGATCGTGCCCGAGAGCGAGGTGCTGATCCCGTTTCGCGACCGTGGATTCCGCTACGGCGAGGCGGTCTTCGATACGGCCCGCACCTTCGCGCACAAGCCGTTCCGGCTGAAGGAGCACGTGCAACGCTTGTTCCGCTCGATGCGCTACCTGCAGATAGACGCCGGGCTCGGCGTCGATGAGCTGGTCGAGCTGTCACACACGGTGCTCGAGCGCAATCTGCATCTGATTGGCCCCGACGAGGACTACTGGATCTTCCAACGCGTGTCGCCCGGCAGCGGCGATCCCCTGGACCGCTCGGCACCGGCGGCACCGACCGTCATCATCGAATGCACGCCGCTGCCGCTGGCCGCCAGGGCGTCGTTGTTCCGGGACGGTTGCCGGGTCCGCGTGCCAGCCGTTCGCCGCACCCCGCCCGACGCCCAGAGCCCACGCGCCAAGACCCACAACTACATCAACCTGTCGCTGGCCGATCGTGAGGTCCGTGCCGAGGATCCCGACGCCTGGGCGGTGCTGCTCGACCACAATGGCAATCTTGCCGAGGGTCTGGGCAGCAACATCTTCGTGGTCCGGGACGGCGAGTTGCACACGCCGCAGGCTCGCTACGTGCTGCCGGGAATCTCGCGTGAGACGGTGATCGAGTTGGCTGGCGCGAGCGGCATCCCGCTTCACGAGACCGACATCGACCTCTACGACGCCTACACCGCGGACGAATGCTTCCTGACCTCCACCAGCCTGTGCATGGTGCCGGTGAAGAGCATCAACGGCCGCCCGGTCGGCGACGCGAGCATACCGGGTCCGGTCACCCGGCGGCTGATGGAGGCCTACCGGGAACTGGTCGGCTTCGATTTCGTCGGCCAGTATCTGAAGCATCTGTGAGCTGGGTGTCTGAGCTGGATGTCTGAGCTGGGTGTCTGAGCTGGGCGGCGCTGCCGCCGCCCCCGGTAGCATCGCGGCATCGCCGTGTCAGACTGTTACCTGCTTCTATTGCCTGATCTCGGTGCCGCTGGCGCGCGGCGGACTCGCCAGCGATGTCCCGCCATCGACCACCAGCAATTGCCCGGTGATGTAGCGGGCCCAGTCCGAGCACAGGAACACCACCGCCCTGCCGATGTCCCAGCCGGTGCCCTCGACCTTGAGCAGGGAGGCATTCTTGCGCTGCTCGCGCGCCTCGTCGCTCATGCCCATCCACGACACCATGGGTGTATAGACCGGCCCCGGGGCCACACAGTTGACCCGGATTCCGTCGCCCGCATGGTCCACGGCCATCGCCTGGGTCAACGCGATCACCGCGCCCTTGGACGTGGAGTAGGCGGTGAGACCACGCGGACGTATCGCCGAGATCGAGGAGATGTTGACGATGGCACCGCCACCGGCGGTCTCGATCATCGCCGGGATGGCGTACTTGGCAGTGAGGAACATGCTCTCGACATTGACCTGCATGACCTTCTGCCAACGTTCCAGGCTCTCGTCGACCACGCTCAGACGACTGCCTATACCGACGTTGTTGTCCAGCGCATCCAGACGCCCATAGGTCGAGACGACCGTATCGATGAGCGCCCTCGCTGCCTGCTCGTCGGTCAGGTCGGCGGCATGTGCAACGGCCTCGCCGCCTTCGGCCTTGATCATGTCCACCGTCCGCTGAGCGCGCTCCAGCTCCAGGTCGACGACGAACACCCGCGCACCGGCCCGGGCAAAGGTCAGGGCAGCGGCTCGTCCGTTGCCGACACCTTCGTTGGCGGCGCCACCGCCCGCGACCAGCGCCACCTTGCCCTGCAGACCCAGATCCACACCCATACCCGCGGCTAGCTGTTCAGACATCGTTGCTCATATCCCAGGTCGATACCTGGAGACTTCGGTTCCAGGTCTGTTTGGAAGAACCCGTCGAGCCGACGCGAATCCGCAATGGAACGCGCGGCTCGCGATAGTGGCAATGGACGAGGATGATCGAGGAACCCGGCCGAGGATACCAGTCGAGAACCCGGTGACGTGCACGCAACGATACGATCCGAGCCGGGCTCAATGCAGCACGTCCGGATCACGAGCTCGATCGTCTCCGGGCGTGGCCCTCTGCTTGAGACTCAGCTCGGCAAGACGCGTCTCGATCAGCGTGCGGGCGCGATCGAGCGTCTGCGCTACACCCGCGTGTTGCGCCGCATGTGCCGGCGGGAGCCGGTCCAGCAACATCATCGCGGTCATCAATCGCGCGCTGCTGGTCTCGAACAGACACTCGCCGAGCAGCTGGACGATGGTCGCCAGCAGCGATGACGTCGATGCAGCGGAGGTCTTGTCAGGTGCTGCGCACGTTCCGGCCTCGGATGGATTCGGGTCACGGTCGGATGGAGTCATGATGGCCTCGAAAAGACGCTGACGGAGCAGCCTGTCAGCGAGGGTGACTACAGCGCGTCACCCCCGAGCGCCGCAGAGTTCGATCCTGACCGCATTCACTCTGAAATGCAACTCATTCTCATTCAAGAATCACTCCACCCGGCCCGTCCGTTCAGCACCTGAACAGCTCATCGAGCTGACGGCGGGCGATCTCGGCGGCGGACAATCCGTCCGTTTCGGCATCGCCCTCGGGCGTCGTCTGCTCACCGAACAGCGCTGCCAGCTCGGCCCGGGCACGGCGGGCTGCATCCGCGTCGGCCGGCGCATGGGCGTTCGGCCTGAGCCGAAAATAACCGCAGAAGTTCGCCCGGGTCTTTTCACTCACCTCGTCGGCGACGCTCTCGCGACACGAACGCGCGACGCCGGTATCGTAGAACTCACACATCCTGCAGACGTGCAGATCGGCGTTGCAGCGCACGCACACCGCCGCGCGTGGGAGTGGCGATCGGACCGTGTCCAGGGACAGATCGGGCAGCGCCGCGCCACAATGCCAGCACTGCACCACCTCCTTCGAATCGGCTTTCATGACGCCTCCTGACGCCGGGGTGACCGCAATCGCCCGGTCCGCTCAGATAAGCCCACGCGCCTTGCGTTCGAGCGGCAGCAAGGTGTGATAGGTGAACCGATGCACCGGCGTGGGCACCGCGCACTGCTCACCAAAACGGACGATGGCGCCGTTCCACGCATCCAGCTCCGAGGGCCGACCGGCGATCAGATCACGCTGCATGGATGCGGTGCCTTCGTCGGGTATCTGCTCGTAGAAGGCCCACAGGCTCTGCTTGTAGTCCTCGTCCACGGCATGGCCACGCGCCCGGCCGACGGCGATACCCTCGCTCATCGATGCGTCAATCAGCGCGCGGGTCTCGGGCATGCCGCGCATCACGCCCATAGGGCTACGTGCGAGCGCGCCCAGTCCCGCCCAGGAGCTGACCATCAGCAGCTTCTTCCATAGCTCGGTGCGCACGTCCGACACCGCTTCGGCGTCGATCCCGGCCTGCTCGAAGAGCGTCTTGATCCGCTGCACACGCGGGCTGACGCTGCCGTCGAGCTCGCCAAAGCCGACATAGGCACCGGGCTTGAAGTGACGAATGACCCCGGGCGACTCGATGAGGCTGAATATCTTGGACAACCCACCGAGCACGTGCGACGCACCGATCACCTCGGCGAGCTGGTCCGGTGCCTCGACACCGTTCAAGAACGGCAGCACCATGGTCTCCGGCCCGAGCAGCGGCCCCATCGCCGCGGCCACTTCCGGGATGTGCCAGCTCTTGACCGCGACGATGACCAGCTCCACCGGGCCGATCGCCGCCGGGTCGTCGCTTGCCTGCAGGTCTTGCAGATGCAGGTCTCCATCCGGGCTGAGAATCCGCAACCCCTGGCCGCGAATCGCGGCCAGATGCTCGCCACGCGCTATCAGCGCCACCTCGTGGCCATGCTCGCTCAGCCGAGCGCCGTAGTAGGCGCCGAGCGCCCCCGCACCGTACACCGCTATTCGCATCCGATTCTCCGCCAATTCTCCGCCCATTCCTCGCATCATGCCGTCGAAGAGCATGATGCCGTCGAAGGCCGACCAGCGCCGCAGACCCGTGGCCGAAACACCGTGACCGGGAGATGAGGCCTTGAGACCTCGAGTGCGTGCTCGGCCCGGACCGCATACCTGCCGGCCGCGCATCGTGGTGCACACATTCAACCCCAGTCGCTATATGATGCCCGATCACGACGCCAGCCTTCACCGGCCACGATCTTCGACAGGACCATCGACACCCAGACCGTCGACGCCCAGACATGACCGCATACAGCCGACCGGACATCCACGTCGCAGCCTTTGCCAGGCAGGGCGGCCACGCCATCGCCGGCGGAGTGGCCAGGAGATCGGCCAGGAGATCAGCCGGAAGATCGGCCAGGGGTATGGACGGACGCCAGCGCTCGGACCCGCCGCATCGATGAGACTGCATCAGCTCAGAGCATGGCGACCCGGCGAGCCCATTGCCCGCGAGCAGGAGCTCGCCTGGCAGCTTGCCGAGCTCGCCGCCGACCGTGGCGCCCCACCCCAGGCGGTCGTCGACCGGGTGGTCGAGCGTCTGATCGATTCCTTCGCGGTGGCGCTGGCCGCGCTCGACAGTCCCGCAGTGACGGCCGCCCGCCATCAGGCCATCGCCCACCCGCGCCTGGGCGGCGCGCATGTGCTGGGTCTGGGTGCCAATCACCCTGTGCATGCGCAGTGGGCGGCCTGGGCCAACGCGGTGGCGATCCGCGATCTGGACTACAACGACAGCTTCTTCTCGCTCGATACCACCCATCCCAGCGACAACATCGCGCCGATCCTGGCGGTGGCCGAGCAGTGCCGGCGCAGCGGACTCGACCTGATACGTGGTATCAGCACCGCCTACCAGGTGCAGATCGCACTGGCCAGCGCGATCCCGCTCACCCGTCTGGGCCTCGACCAGTGCACCCACCTGGCGCCGTCGATCGCGGCCGGGCTCGGCGCCCTGCTCGAGCTGCCCGTCGAAATCATCTATCAGGCGATCCAGCAGGCCGCGCATTGCGGGGTCACCAGTCGCCAGACTCGCAAGGGCGCCATTTCGAGCTGGAAGGCCTACGTGCCAGCCTATGCCGGCAAGCTCGCGATCGAGGCCGTGGACCGCGCGATGCGTGGTCAGACCAGCCCGTCACCGGTATACGAAGGCGTGGAAGGCATCGTCGCCGTGTTTCTCGGTGGACACGAGATCGGCTACCAGGTGCCGCTGGTCGAGCCCGGCGAACCGCGCGACGCGATCCTGCACAGCTACCCGAAGGCCCATCCCACCGGCTATCCCTCGCAGGCCTTCATCGACATGGCCTTCGAGCTCCGCAAGCGTATCCCCGATCTGGAAGCCATCCAGCGCATCGACGTGTATACCTGCGCACATCATCACAACGTGCATGGCAGTGGCGCCGGCGAGCGCGAGAAGATGGATCCGCACGCCTCTCGTGAGACCCTGGACCACAGCATCATGTACGCGATCGCGGTGGCCCTGGAGGACGGTGAGTTCCACCATCAGCGCAGCTACGCCCCGGAACGCGCGCGCCGGACCAGCACTGTGCGTCTGTGGCAGAAGATTCGTACGCACCTGGATCCCGACTGGGACCGCGCCTACGAACAGGCCGAGGACGACCTGCATCGTGCCCAGGGCGGTCGTATCGAGATCCATTTCCAGGCCGACAGCGATCAGACCCGACCGCTGGTGCACGAGCTGCGTTACCCGCACGCCCACCCACTGGGTCAGCGGCCGTTCGGACGCGCCGAGGCCGAGCACAAGTTCGAACGCCTCAGCGAGCCCTGGCTGGATGCCGAGAGCAGGCGAGGCTTCCTCGGCTCGGTCGCCCGCCTGGACAAGCTGGCGGCCGGTCAGCTCGGCGGGCTGCTGCTGCCCAGCAGGGCCTGCCTGCGCGAGCTGGCCGAGCTGAACACAGCCAGCAGCGGGATATTCTGAGCACCGATGAGCGCGTCGGCCCTGCAGACCCGCGACCACTCGACCATCGCGCTGGTCAGTATCGCGCATGGTGTCACCCATTGGATGCATGCGCTGGTCTTCATCGTCCTGCCGATGGTCCGCGAGGAGTTCGGCCTGGACTACACCGACATCGGACTGTTCGGCGCCATCTACTATGGCGCCTCGACCGTGGTCAACGTCACCGCGGGGCCGGTGACCGACCTGGTACAGCGTCGGGAACGATTCCAGCTGCTGTCGCTGGGACTGCTCGTCATCGCGCTGTTCGCCATCTCGCTCTCATACAGCTACATCACCTTCTGTCTGGCGGCCGCGCTGGTCGCAGTCGGCAACAGCCTCTGGCACCCGGCGGCCATTCCGTATCTGGCGAACCGCTTCGAAGCGCACCGCGGCTATGCGCTGGCACTGCACAGCGCCCTGTCCAACGTCGGCGACAGCCTTGCCCCGGCGATCATCGGCGCGATGCTGTCAGGCTGGTTCCTGGTCCAGCTGCACTGGCGCGAGGTGGCCGTGCTCAACATCCTCCCGGCCCTGCTGATCCTGCCGCCGATCCTCGCCCTGGTGGCTCGCGATCGGCTCACCGCCAGCGCGGGCGGCGTCGGACGCGGTGGCCTCGGCCGCTATTTCCGTGGCCTGTGGCAACAGCTTCGTTCGCGCATGGTGCTCGGCATCGCCCTGATGGCGGGCCTGCGCGCCACCGCGCAAGGCGGTATCCGGATATTCCTGCCCCTGTACGTGGTCGACAGCATGGGGCTGTCGCTGGGCGTGGCGGGGATGGCGCTGGCGGCGCTGAGCCTGGGCGGCGTGCTGGCCGCGATCCCGGCCGGCATCGCCTCGGACCGATTCGGGCGACGCCGTATCGTGATGGTCTCGCTTGCCGTGTCCAGCGTGTTGCTGCTCGCCTTGACGCTCGTCCGCGACGAGCTGGCCCTGATCGTCGGCATCAGTCTGGTCGGCTTCTCGATCTTTGCCCTGCGGCCGGTGATGCTCAGCTGGATGATGGATGTAATGCCCGGTGAGATGCGTGGCGCCGGGACCAACCTGATGTTCACCACCCAGTCCCTGGTACAGGTCGTCAACCCGCTCATCGCCGGCTTCTTCGCCGACCGGTTCGGTCTGGTCAGCGTCTTCTACTACTTCGCGGGTATGCTGCTGCTGGCCAATGCGGTGGCCTTCATGCTACCCGCCGAACGAACGGCGGAATCCGGTACAGAGCGCGCTTGAAGCGGACTCGCCAACAACCCTCAGACAACGCTGCTTGAGCAGCGTACCCCTTACACCCCATCAGGAGCACCGAGCTTGCGAGTTGGCATCGAAGTTGGCGGCACCTTCACCGACCTGGTGGTCTTCGACGGCGACGAGGTCCGGGTCGCCAAGGTCCCGAGCACGCCCGAGCATCCGGACATCGGCGCCATCGCCTCGCTCGACGCCGGTGCGGTCGATCTTGCAAGCGTCGAGGATCTGGTGCACGGCTCGACGGTGGCGACCAATGCCGTGCTGGAACACAAGTTCGATGGTCTCGCCCTGCTGGTCACCCGTGGACTGCGCGACGTGCTGCACATCCAGCGCCATACCCGCCGGCGGATCTACGATCTGGGCTATCGCAAGCCGGAACCGGTGGTGGCACGTCGCGATACCTTCGAAGTGCCGGAGCGTCTGGGCCCCGATGGCGGCGTCATCGAAGCGCTCGACGAGGCCCGTGTCCGGCAGCTGATCGAGGACGCGCTGATCCCCGGGGACTACCAGGCGATCGCCATCTGCCTGCTCAACAGTTACGCCGATCCGAGCCACGAGCAACGCGTCGCCGCCCTCGTCCGCGAACGGCTGCCGGACACGCGTATCACCTGCTCCAGTGACGTCTGTCGTGAGTTCCGCGAGTACGAGCGTTGCTCCACGACCGTCCTGGCCGCCTACGTGCAGCCGGTCATAGATGCCTATCTGAGCCGCTTTGTCAGCGCCCTGGAAGCACGCGGCTACGCCGGGCGGGTCAGCGTGATGCAATCCAATGGCGGCCGGCTGCCGGCTCGCGCCATGTCCAGCAACGCCATCACCTCATTGTTCTCGGGTCCGGCCGCGGGGGTCACCGGCGCCACCCGTCAGGCCGCCCGTTCCGGGTGCACGAACCTCATCACCCTGGACATGGGTGGCACCAGCACCGACGTCTGTCTGGTCGAGAACGGGCGTCCCGGTCTGACCGCCGAGACCGACGTCGATGGTCTGCCGGTGAAGACGCCGGTGATCGACATCGCCACCATCGGCGCGGGCGGCGGGTCCATCATCTGGGTCGACGACGGCGGTCTGCTACGGGTCGGGCCACGCTCCGCCGGCGCGGCGCCGGGACCGGCCTGCTACGGTCGTGGCGGCAGCTTGCCGACCATCACCGACGCGCACGTGGTGCGAGGCACGATCCGTCCGGAATCCTTCCTCGGTGGCCACATGCAGCTCGACGCGGACGCCTCGGCACGCGCCATCGAGCCGATTGCGCAAGCGCTGGGCGTCGACGCGCTGACCGCCGCGGACAGCGCCATCCGGGTCGCGGAATCGAACATCGTACGCGCCATCCAGCGCATCTCCACCGAGCGTGGCAAGGACCCGCGCGATTACGTGCTGGTGCCGTTCGGCGGCGCCGGGCCCATGCAGGCCGCGCGGGTCGCCGACGAGCTGGGCGTCGCCACGGTGCTCGTGCCACCGCATGCCGGGGTGCTATCGGCCTACGGTCTGCTCGCCTCGGACTACGTGCACTACGAGTCACGCACCCGCAAGCTGACCGTGAACGAGGAGAACCTGCCGCTGATCCGCGAGACCCTGGGCGATCTGCGCCGCCGTGTCATCGACTATCTCGCCTCCATCGGTCTGCGTGACTTGCCGGAGCTCGGCTTCGTGCTGGAGATGCGCTACGTCTCACAAGCCTTCGAGATATCGGTGGAGCTCGCCGAATCGGATCTGGGTACGCTGGACGCCGACGCGCTGCGCACACGCTTCGAACAGACCCACCGCCGGGTCTTCGAATTCGACGAGGGCGGCCGCAAGGCCTGCGAGATCGTCTCCTTCCGTGCGGGTGGCTCGGTCAGACCGGCCAGCGTCCCGGCCCTGACCCTGAGTAGCACGGCCAGCAGCGAAGCCGTAGAGAGCGGAACAATCTTCGAGCAGGGCCGTTCGCTGCCCTGCCAGTGCCTCGGCCGTGACGCGTTGCCACGCGCGCCGGCCGCCATCCGGGGCGCGGCCCCGATCGAGGACGGCACCTCCACCATCTACCTGCCGCCCGACTGGCAGGCCAGCCAGGACGCCGCGTCCAACCTGATCCTGACCCGCGGCGGCCGCTGACCGACGTGGACAGCCCCTGACGCCTCGACCCGAATTTCGAACCGGGCGGCGAGCCTTCGTCACAGGCTCTTGGGCAGCACACCCATCACCGCCCGGCGCACGAAGAACCTGACGGATCGTGCTTCAAGCTTTCGCCGCTTGCGTCCGAAAAGCTCTGTGATCATCGTCCGGGCTGCGGCGTCCGCGCTCATATCGCACGCCGCGCCAGGGCCACGACGTCGCCAAACATCGAGGAGCATCGTCACCATGGCCACTGCCGATCAGCCAGGCACCGGCGTCACGTATCGTCTTGTCACACGCAGCGACTTCGATGGGCTGGTGTGCGCCGTGCTGCTCAAGCACCTGAATCTCATCGACGACATCACCTTCGTGCATCCCAAGGACATGCAGGACGGCAAGGTCGAGCTGTCAGGGCGAGACATCACCACCAATCTGCCCTACTGCCCCGAGGTGCATCTGTGCTTCGACCATCACCTCAGCGAGCAGCTGCGTAATCCGGTCCGTCAGGCCAACCACGTCATCGACGCGGACGCGCCGTCCGCGGCACGCGTGGTCTGGAAGCACTATGGCGGACACGACGCGTTTCCGGTCGCCTGGGACGAGATGATGGCGGCGGTGGACCAGGGCGATTCAGCCCAGTTCTCCATCGACGAGATCCTCGAGCCCAATGGCTGGGTGCTGCTCAACTTCTTGATGGACGCACGGACGGGATTGGGTCGCTACCACGGCTTCCGGATATCGAACTATCAGCTGATGATGGATCTGATCGACCACTGCAAGGAGAAGTCGATCGACGAGATCCTGGCGCTGCCCGATGTCGCGGAGCGGGTAGAGCTGTACATGGATCACGATCGACAGTTCCGGGAGCAGGTCGGCCGCTGCGCGAGCGTGCACGGCGATCTGCTGGTGCTGGATCTGCGCGAAGAGGATCAGATATTCGTCTCCAATCGATTCATGGTCTATGCGCTGTATCCGCAGTGCACCATATCCATGCACGTGCTCTGGGGACGCCAGCAGCAGAACACGGTCTTCGCGGTCGGCAAGTCGATCGTCAACCGTAGCTCGCCGCTCAACATCGGCGAGCTGATGCTGCAGTACGGTGGCGGTGGTCATCAGAACGCCGGCACCTGCCAGATCGACAATGAGCAGGCCGAGACCGTGCGTCTGGCGCTGATCGAGCGGATCTCCGGTGTTCCGGCCACGGGGCTGAGAATGAGCGCCTGAGCTTCGCCGACGGATTGCCCGTGTCGCCCCCACGCTGCCGGGGCGACACGGGCGACGCGATCCCCGTCGTCTCCGACACACGCCATCCGTACGGCCGTGCCAACGAGCAACAGGGTCAATATGCAAACAGATACCGTCTATCAGCTGGTCTACATCAGCGCAGCAACCCACGACTTCACCGAGCCCGAGCTCGAGATATTGCTCGCCAAGGCCCGGGCCAACAATGAGCGCCTGAACATCACCGGCATGCTGCTCTATCACGACGGCTCGTTCATCCAGGCGCTGGAGGGCGAGAAGTCACGGGTCGAGCAGCTCTACAAGCAGATCGCGGCCGACTCCCGGCATATCGAGACCCGAGTGCTGTATCGGGGTTTCCAGGACCAGCGCAGCTTCGAAGGCTGGTCGATGGGTTTCTACCGATCCAGACAGAGCGCCAGCGAGAACCTGGAAGGCTTCCATCAGTTCCTCGAGAAGGGCTTTCGCCGTCACGCCTTCCAGCCGGACAACATCGCGCGCCGGGCCCTGCTCGCCTTCCGCGAAGGCAAGTGGCGCCAACACGCCTCGGCCTGAGCCCCCGGCCGTCCCGCTGAGGACCCGACGTCCGAGAATCGACCGCCGCAAGGTCGGACAACCGGGGTTGGCGGTCGACGTGGACGGCTTTGCGCCTACAATGTGGCCGAGCATCCGATCGGAGTCGCGCCCATGTCACAATCCGCCCAGCCGCCACGGCAGTCTTCCCCACGCCAGCCCGATGCCGAGACACTCCCCGCGCCGGGCGTCGTCCTGGATCCGGCCGACCAGGCGGTCATCACCCAGGCGCTGCTCGCCGCGGCAAACGAGATGGGCGCCAAGCTGATCCGTTCGGCCCACTCACCGATCGTTCGCGAAGCCTCCGATTGCTCCACCGCGCTGCTCGACCGGCACGGCAACGTGGTCTCACAGGCCGAGCTCATCCCCTTGCAGCTCGGTTCGATCAGCCACACCTTTGCGCCATGCGCAGCGGTCGTTGCCCCCGAGCAGCTGCGTGAAGGCGATTTCTACATCAACAACGACCCCTTCAACGGCGGCCAGCACGTCCCGGACGTGTTCATCTACACGCCGATCTTCTTCGAGGACCGGCTCATCGGTTTCAGCGCCTCAGTGGCGCATCACATCGATCTGGGCGGCGGCGCACCCGGTCTGAACCCGAATGCCACCGATGTCCACCAAGAAGGCATCATCCTGCCGCCGAGCTGTTACAACATCGACCGGGATTGGAACGGTGGTCCGTTGGAACGGCTGCTGCGCGCCAACATCCGTATGCCGGACGCCACGGTCGGCGACTTCAACGCCCAGTTCGCCGCCAATCGGATCGGTGCTCAACGCGTTCGGGAGCTGTGCCGGAAGCATGGTGTCGAAACCGTGCTCCAGGTGATGGATGCGATCCAGGATTACTCAGAGCGGCGCCTGCGGGCGGCGATTGCGGAGATCCCCGACGGCGTCTACGTGGGCGAGGATGCGCTGGACGATGACGCTCACGGCAGCGGTCCGCTACCGATTCGGGCCACGGTGACGATAGCCGGCTCGGACATCTCGGTCGACTTCGAGGGCAGCAGCCCGCAGGTGAAGTCGAACATGAACAATCCCTTCGCCTCGACGGTCGGCGCTACCGCCTCGGTCGTGAAGTCGGTGCTGACCGACGCGGACATCCCCTTCAACACCGGCAGCAGCCGCGTGCTCAAGGTCAGCGCACCGTACGGCAGCATTCTCAATCCGCGACCACCAGCACCGGTCCGGGCACGCCTGTTACCCAGCTACAGGGTCTTCGACGCGGTCATGAAGGCCTTCGCGCAGGTGGTCCCGGATCGCGTCATCGCCTCGGGTTACGACACCACCACCTCGGCCTGTCTGAGCCATCTGAGCGAGCGCGGCTACAACATCTATCTGGAGATATTCGGTGGCGGCTATGGCGCGGGCCCGCAGGGTGACGGTTGCGATGCGGTCGACAGCCCGCTGTCGAACTGCAGCAACATCCCCATCGAGGCCATCGACATGACCTACGATTTCTTTCGCGTGCTCGACTACAGCCTGGTCGAGCACTCCGGTGGAGACGGGCAACACCGTGGTGGTCTGGGCGTGCAGCGCATCTTCGAGGTGCTGTGCGACGACGTCACCTTCGCCACCTACGCGGATCGTTTCAAGATTGCGCCCACTGGTCTGTTTGGTGGTGGACCCGGCGCCTGCGCGCGAACCTGGGTGGAGCGTGGCAACGAGCGCATCGAGCTCGGCGCCAAGCAAAGCTTCCCGCTACGCCGTGGCGACCGATTGGTGCTGCAGACCGGCGGCGGCGGCGGTTACGGCGATCCGGCACTGCGCAGCGCCGCCGACCGTGAGCGCGACCGGCTCGATGGCCTGCACGGCCGGCGGCAAGGCTGAACGCGTGCCGATGGTTCAGCGCGCCCGACCGCGCGACAGCATGATACCGACCGCGAACGCCGGCAAGGCGGTCGCGCCGAAAGCGCCGGCGTAGCCGGCGATCACGTAGCCCAGTCCGAACAGTAGCGGAAACAACGACTGCGCGGCCGAGCCAAAGGCCAGCACGCCGCCGGTCATCTGCGCGGTGAGACGCGGCGTTCCAGCGGCGGCGGCGATCCGGGCGATCTCGGACAACAGCACGCCGTGCCAGGACAACGCGGTCGCGCTCACCCCCACCAATGGCACCATCACCCAGGCCGGTGACCAGTCGGCATCGAAGGTCCCCATCATCGCGCAGGCAATGGTCATGACGAAGGCGAGCAAGGCAAGCAGATGGCGAGGCGCCATCAGCGTGCTGCCAATCCAGCCCCAGACGATTCGTCCCGGCGCGGCGATCAGGGTCGCCAGGGCGAGCGCCGCGCCGGCCTGCTCCAGGTCGTAGCCGACCTCCTCGGTCAGATAGACGACCGTGTAGTTGACGTAGATCGACTGCAGACCGATGAAGGCAAAACCGGTTGCGGCCAGGGTCCGAAGCTCTGGCTCGTCGAGCACCGCCCTGAAGGTCTGACGCAGTCCCGACAGGCGCAGACGCTGCGTCGGCTCGCGGTCCCGGTCGAACTCGGCGCGGCACGGCTGCAAGGCCACGGCGATTGCCGCGCAGCCCGCCGCCAGCACCAGCGCGGCGCTGCGCCAGTCGCTGGCGAGGATGATCAACGGAATGGTGAAGCTCGCCAGCGCCACACCGGCCGGCACACCGGTCTGCTTGATGGAGAACACCAGCGGGCTCCAGCGCGGCGGCGAATAACGCGCCAGGATCTGCGAGCTGGCCGGGGTCGCGGCCACCACGCCCAGGCTCAGCACCATCCCGGCCAGACAGAGGATGACGAGCGCGATCAGCGGCGACCCGTCGGCCAGACTGACGATGACCAGCCCCAGCGCCATCAGCAGGCAACTCACCTGGCTGACCCGCAAGGCACCAAAGCGGATGATGAACGCGCCGCAGCCGAGCATGCCGATCACCGCGACGCTGGCCACCACCCAGGTGAAGGCAAGCACCAGCTCGGGGTCGAAGCCCAGATCGTCCGCGATCGCCTTGAACATGACCGGCACGGCCGTCTTCGCGATGGTGGCCATCGTCTGCTGCACCAACATGGAGACCATGGCGACGAGTAGCATCGGCATCGATGTCGAACCGGACCTCGTGGGATTGATGGTAGTGAGCGATGCAGGGCGGCGTCCAGGCAGGTCAAGGCGGATCCGGAGCCGGCTCGAGCCCGCCTGCTGGCATGTGCCCGGTCGGACTGGAGCATGCACCGCCCGGTGCCGTATCGGGGTGGCCTATGCTACAACAGCCGGGCGTGGAGTTTGCCTGCCGGCAGCTCACGCTCGGTTTCCTGGTACCTCTGGAGAGCCCGCATCGTGTCCATCCGTTATGAGAAGCGCGAAGGTGTCGCGTACATCACGCTAGACAATCCCGAGAAGGCCAACATTCTCGACAAGCCGACCTCCGACGAGATCTCCGAGGCCTGGATCGATCTGTGGGAGGATCGTGACATCCGCTGCGCGATCGTCACCGGAACCGGTGACCGGCATTTTTGCGGTGGTCACAACCTCGCGCCGCTGCCCGACATCACCGAGGCGGAGCGTGAGCGCCTGCGGACCGAACGGATCTTCTGGCCTTTGGCCGGCACCGTGCACGGCCAACGCACCGGTGTGGACGGTCGCATGGGCGATCACTATCCGCGCGTATGGAAGCCTGTGATCGCCGCGGTGAACGGCTGGGCCGCCGGTGCCGGCCTGTATCTGCTCCTGGCCTGCACCGATATCCGCATCGCCAGCGCCGAGCATGCGCGCTTCAAGTTTGCGCTGCTCACCCAGGGCTGGCTGGGCCGTGGCCCGGGCGCGACCTTGCTGATGAAGCAGCTACGCTACATCGACGCGATGAAGATCCTGCTCACCGACGAGCCGGTGGACGCCCACGAGGCGCATCGCATCGGGCTGGTCAACGAGGTCGTGCCACACGACCAGCTCATGGAACGGGCCGAGCGCTACGCGCGCCATATCGTCAAGCTGCCACCGGTGGCGGTACGCATGATGAAGGAATTCGTGGTGCGCTTCGGCGAGATGCCGACCGATGCGGCCTGGCACGTCCAGAACCTGATGAACGAGATGCTCATCCATACCACGCTCGACGGTGAGGAGGGGCGGGTCGCCTTCAACGAGAAGCGCCCACCTGACTTCAACGGTACCTTGCGTCAGAAGGGCGAGGCGTATCCGGAGCTGTCCGAGGCGGATCGCGAACGCCTGGACAAGGCCTATCGCAGCGGGGATTTCTGAGACCGCGAACGCCTGCACCTGACATCGTCGACGCGCCGGTCTGGCTCGACGCCTCACCAGACCGGCGCGATGGCCGAGACATAGTCGACCCAGGCCTGCACGGCGTCCCGTTGCGCGACCACCTCGGCGTCTTCGGCGGCGGAACGGGTCTGCTCGGCGACGACCACCGAGACGTACTCCAGCTCACCGGCCATGAACAAGCGGTGCGAGAGCGTCTCGGCCTCGCGCGCCGCATCCGCCGCCTCGACCCGGTACTGATGGATGTCCCGGGTACGCTTCAAAGCGTTCAGCGCGGAATCAATCTGGGCGACGGTCTCGACCACGGACTGCTCGTAGTCGGTCAGGGCCCGCTCGAGCTGAGCCGTGCGCAGATCCACGTCGGCCAGCAATCGTCCCCGCCCGAGCAGCGGCCAGGCCAGGTTGGCGAGCAGACGACCTGAGAGCAACTCCAGCGATGGAAAGAGTCCGGCTGCCTGACCGCTACCGAAAACCAGACCACCGAGCGACATGCTCGGATAGAGCGCAGCCTTGCTGGCATCCACATCGAAGGCCGCCGCGGTCAGCGCCCGCTCGCGAGCACGCAGGTCCGGGCGTTGCATGAGCAGCTGATCGACGGAGGGCAGGGGGGCAACTGCCGGTGGCTCGAACAGCGGAGCGGGGTCCGCGAGCAGCGCGCGGGCCTCGTCGAGCCGCTGATTGGCGAGCACTGCGAGGGCGTTGACGAGCTGCACCTCGGCACTGGCCAGGGCCTCGCGCTGCGCCCGCGCTTCGAACAGCTGGCTCTCGGCCCGACGCAGGTCCAGCGCCGTGCCGTAGCCGGTCTTCACCAGCCGGTTCATACGCGTCACGTTGTCTGCCCGCCGACGCTCGCTGTCCTCGGCGATCTGACGACGTCGCTGCACGCTGCGCAGTTGCACGTAACTGGATACGATCTGGTTGGTCAGCAGTCGTTGCACATCGCGCAGCAAGGCCTCGGCGGATCCGGTGCGGGCCTCGGCAGCGGCCACCGATGAGCCGATCTGGTTGAACAGATCCAGCTGCCAGTCGAGGTTGAGGCCGAGACTGGACTGCGATTGCAGGCTGTCCCCGCCCAGACCGTCGGCCAGCAGATTTCGCTGCTCGTTCTGCTGGCTGGCCTGCAAGGTGATGCTCGGCATGCCGCCAGCCTGCGCGGCGCGCAGGCTGGCGCGCGCCTGCATCAGACTGGCGCGCGCGCGGCGCACCTCGAAAGCTTGCGCTTGCGCGGTGCTGACGAGCCGGTCCAGCAGCGGATCGCCGAAGTCCTGCCACCAGGGACGGGCGTCCGTAGCGCTGTAGCGGACCTCGGCCAGCAGTGCATCGGCCCGGGCCTGGCTGGGCAGCGGCTGTTGGATAGCCGCGAGGATGCCTTCTCGTGGCACCCGGGTCGGTGTCGGTCCGCTGCAAGCAGCGAGGATCACCGCACCGCACACAGCCACGCAGCAGGTGGCCGCACGGCACAGGGGAACCCGGGACCGGACCAGCGGTACGCGGCTCGCGTCGAAGCCTGTTCGCAATCGGTGTACTCCCAAGCCAGCGCGGTCCAGATACCCGGCCAGTCGCCGCTGGTCGGCTCCTGATGGTCCTCGCGGTTTCCTGGCTCTCAACCCAGATGGGTCGGGCCGAATGATCCGGGCCAGATGGTCCGTGACTGCTCGATGGAGCCAGCCCATTTCTGTCGATTATATTGAACTGATAGCGGGTTAACGAAGATTTTGGAAGTCGATTCTAGAACAATGCGATACTCCTGCGCGAGCCTGACAGCAACGCTACACGCGCCCCGTGCGCGATCGTCCACGGCCTCACCAGCGGTTGTCCCGCGAGCTCTTGAACGCCCCAGCAGTCCGGTCGATGGCTGGGCATGCGAGCGGCCGACAGATGTTCAATCCGGTGAGGATCTGCCGACAACTGCCGATGTAATAACGCCGATGAACAGCCGGGAAAGATCACCGGAGCAACCCAGCCTGGAGTGGAGGACACGTTGCAGCAACATAGCCCGGGACAGACGGTATGAGCGCTGAGGGCACCGGCGGCGCCGGGCCGGTCACCTTCGGGTGGTTGTGGGTCGTGGCGCTCTTCTCGCTGCTGATCAATCTGCTCTATCTGACCGGGCCGATCTTCATGCTGCAGATCTACGATCGGGTCCTGGCCAGCGCCAACGTCGCGACGCTGATCGGGCTGCTGCTGATCGTGGTCCTGCTGTA
>JAGRHX010001500.1 GCA_020444775.1 Gammaproteobacteria bacterium | reverse complement strand
CCCTGGAGAACTGGGAGCAGGGCCGGGCGAGGCCGAATGCCCAGGCGGCCGCGCTCATTCTGATGGTGAGGAAATTTCCGGACACCCTGGACAAACTTAGCGAGCTGGGGCACAGGGCGGAGGTGGAGTCATGACACGGTGAAGTTGATAGACATCGTGTGGTCAATCGCCGCATCCGGGTTCTGCATCGGATGGAACATGCCCGGTCGAATTCACCGTGCGTTCTTCAAGGCGTCAAGTGCGGTTCTGCGCGCATGGCGGGCCCCTGTGACCGCTGCCAATGCGCCAAGTGCTGACGTCGACGGCAATCGCCATGTGTAGCCACTCCCGCCGAAGGGGTACGTTACTCCGTTGCCTGTTTTGACACGACGAACGCCTCGCACTCAGAGTCCGTCCCGGTAAGGCAGGAAGCGTCGTTCGATAGTCGTTTCGAACTGCTGGAGTGTCCCGTCGATCAAAAGCGCCTGACGCTGCTTCAGGACTTGCGCCACCTCGGGTGTGACATCGTTCAATGATCGGAGGATGTCGTGCTTCATCTCATCGCGGTTGAGCGCCTCGTCGATTTCCACCGCGGTCTTGTCGATCAGCGCCCACGCGACGAGGCCGCCGACAACGCCGCAGACGATCGCGGCGGGGCCTCCCGGGGAACATACCGCTGCGGCCGTGGCCCCGGTGAGTAGCGCACCCCCTCCTTTCTTGGCGGCCATCTTCAGCGCCAGCGCCGATGCCGCCTGGAACGATTTCGTTGCCAGCGCTTTCGAGGCCGCACTGGCGCTGGCCTTGCCGGCCAGGCCCTTCATCAGCACCGCGCTCCCGAGGGCGCCGCCGCCGGCGGCGATGAACGGCCCGCTCGACACGGTCCCGAATGCCTGGATGAGTTCGTCGTGCACGACATCGCCGGAAAGCGTTGCGAGGCCAAGGCGTTCCACCTGGCATCGTGAGGTCAGGGTGTCGGCGGTCGTCCGTGGTCCAACCGCGTCGAGGTGCGCCTCCATGGATGCCAGGGTCTGGGCGCTGACGTGCTGCTCCAGCAGCGCCAGCTTTTCGGCGAAGCCCGTGTTCTCGAACACGTGTTTTTGGAACTGCGTGGCCATGGTCTCGGCAATGTCTCCCGCCACGGCGGCCGCGAGCCGTTCGTATTCGGCGATGACGGTGAAGTACCAGTCCAGGTAGGCATCCACGGCCGGTTCGAGTGACCCGATCAATTCGACCGTGCCGCTGTCGATTCGGGCCTCTGCCATGGCGCGGGTAGTCGCCTCGGCAGCCTGGATTTCATGCCCGAGTCGGGCCAACAACTGCGCTTTTTCTTCCGCTGACAACAGGCACGGATCGTAGGCCTCGATCAACTGGCGGGCGCCGCTGCGCGTTTCGCTCCAGTCCGTCTCCGCGAGCTTGGCGCTGGCGTACAGGTAGGGCACGGCGAGGGCAAGAATCGTGAACACGAACGTGATCGAGATCGTCGAGTCTGTCGAATGCGGTGACAGGCGATTTTCCAGGATCCCGTAGATGCCAAGCTGAAAGCGTGTGAACAGGTAGGCCAGGAGCCCGGCATGAAAAAGCATCAAGACCCAGAATACGGCGCGCAACGACAGGTCGTCCACGGTGGATGTCGCGACCTCGGCCACGTGCCAGGTCAGCGCGTCGCTGGTTTCGAACACG
>JAGRHX010001499.1 GCA_020444775.1 Gammaproteobacteria bacterium | reverse complement strand
TGGCATCGACGCGGTGTTCACCGTCTCGCGGTTCACTGGGTGGAGCCGGCCCGGCCACCATCATTCTTACTTCGACAGGACCAAGTGATGGCGGTCCGACCCCAAGCGTCTAGGCTTCCGCCGTTCACGTTGCTGGACGAGCCGCTACTCGCGTTTTCGCCGTCCGAAGCAGGCGAGGTGGACGTCCACCCGCTCCGTGGCTTAGTCAAGTTCGGGCCCTATTCGAAGGGCTCGTTCGGTAGGTACACGTCGCAGGTTCGAATCGCAACCGTCGGACCTGAACACGCCTTCAAGCGTCGCGGTGAGCTGATGAAGGCCCTGCGGGATACCTATCGGCCGACCGACCGCACAGAATACGTGCCGCCCTACCCTGGCTTTGAGGCGCTGTTTCGTGTGCAGCTCGACGCCGCGCGAGCTGCGCACATCAAGTGGCCAGACTCGCTGAGCCAGCTGCCTGGCGATGGCGATCCGCAGGCCCGCGTGTTCCTGGCGATGGACGCGGCGCTGCGCCGACTAGACGCCGTACGCAACGAGTTCGACGTGGCCGTGGTGCACTTCCCGGATTCGTGGGGGCCGGCAACGCGCACCAAGTTCTTCGACGCCCACGACGCCCTCAAAGCGCTGGGCGCCAAGTACAACATCCCGACTCAAGTGCTGAACGACCGGGTCTTCACATTCAACCACATGGCATCACTCGCGTGGCGCCTCGCGACCGCGCTGTACGTGAAGGCGGCAGGCACGCCCTGGAAGCTCGCGCCGCTGCGAGGTGTGCCGGCCGACACGGCCTATATCGGTCTGGCCTATGCGTTGCGCGGCGACCAGAAGGATGCCCACTACGTCACCTGCTGCTCGCAGGTGTTTGACATGGACGGCGGCGGCATGCAGTTCGTGGCCTTTGCGGCGCGCGATCCCGTTACAGATGTGGCTGAGGCTCGCAGAAACCCATTCCTGACCCGAGACGACATGCGCGCTGTGCTCGCGCGCAGCTTAGAGCTCTACCAGGTGCGCAACGCCGGCAACGTGCCCAAGCGGCTGGTGATCCACAAGACGACTGCATTCAAGCAGGAGGAACTCGATGGCGCGTTTGATGCCCTCGCCGGCGTGCCCGAGATTGAGTGCGTCGAGGTTGGCGCCGCGTCGTGCTGGAGAGGCGTCTGGCTGATTGAGTCCGGGCGTCCGAAGCCACCGACCAAGCCGTCAGGCTATCCCGTGCCGAGGGGGACCATGGTGGTTCGCTCGGGCAACTCCGCGCTGGTTTGGGTCGCGGGTAACGCGCCGGAGGTGTCCACCAAGGGCGACTACTACCAAGGCAAGAAGAGCATCCCCAAACCCTTGCAGCTGATTCGCCATGCCGGCAAGGGGCCGCTGGAGCTGACTGCACATGAAGCTCTGGCTCTCACCAAAATGGACTGGAACAACGATGCGCTCTATGACCCTGTGCCCGTCAGCATCCGGTACTCGCAGAGGCTCGCGCGCACCATCGCAAACGTGCCCGATCTACCGGGGAATGTGTACCCCTATCGGCTGTTCATGTAGCTGGGTCTTTGGGCCGACGAGTGGTGTTGTCCACGGAGCCTGACAATGTTCACTGTTGTCGAGTCGACTCTCACCATCCCGCGTGATGCTCGGTCACACGTCTACTTAGTGGTCGACCACTGGGACGATTGGTTCAAGTTCCGGACGATGTTCACGATGTTGGTCTTCGACGACAACGGCACTAGGCACCGGGTAGGCTCTGTCAAGATCGGGCAGGCCGGGTTGCAGCCAGCGCAGGCGGCGCCGGTACTTCCGCCTGGAGCTCGAGTTCCACAGTTGCCGGCGACCTTTGCTTCTCTCGACCCGAACTACTTCTTCTCCCTGGGGCAGGATGAGGATTACTACTCGACGCTGCGCAGCCTGCCGGCCCACATCTGTGACTACATCTTGGTCAACCTGTGCGACTGCGCCTACAACTTGACCATCCTCGACCGCCACCTGAACCAGTTGGTCATGCAGGAGTCGCTGCTGAGGTCCGTGCGGGAAGGCAACGTCAGGAACCGGCTGAATCGTCTCGCACACGGCAACGCTGAACTGACGAGGTTTCAGTTCCAGTACACCTTGCCGGCGGCGCCCGTTGAGGCAGGTCAACTGGCGCCTCCGCCTCCACCAACGCTCACATTCCTTGTGGAGCCCAACTCGCATC
>JAGRHX010001498.1 GCA_020444775.1 Gammaproteobacteria bacterium | reverse complement strand
GCCCGAAGGCCTGGGCTGCAGCGAAGTGGTATCGAGAGAATGGCGACGACTGCGAAGCGCGCACTTCTCACGTGCTCGTGCTTCCACCTGACCAGACGGCGCGCGCCGGCTCATTCAACTGGCCGGTGCAGCGCGGCCGTGTCGTCGTAGTCTCGACCTGTAGCAACGACGCCGACCTTCTCCCGCTGTTCGATGCACTGCAACGTGACGGCGCTCGCACAATTGAACTCTATGCATGCGACTCGTCAGTCGGTGCGGCTGAACTGGAGTGGCAGCTACTGTGCATCCACTGGGGGCACCCGTTCGCGCTGCCGGCGCCAGCACGACCTGCGCAGAAGGTGGCCGCATGAGCGCGAAGCGCCGGCACCTGACGATTGCCGCCGAGAGCTCGACCGTTGACGCCTGGCGGGCAGATCTCGTGCGGGACGCAAAGAACGAACATCGAGCGGTCTTCGTCAACATTCTCGCGATCGTGCGGCATGACCCAGAGATTAAGGGATCGCTCCAATACAACTCGCTGCTCGGGCAGGTCGAGATCGTCCGACGACTCCCGGGCGTGATCGACACGGGCCTCGGTCCGATAAAGGACGTCCATGTGCACGGGTTGGTGGCGTGGCTCGGCGAGAGGTATGGCTTGCACGCGAAGCCTGGGCAGGTCAGCGATGCAATCACGCTCGCTGCGCAGGAGAACGTGTTCGACCCGGCTCGAGCCTACATGGAATCCCTGGCTTGGGATGGCGTGGAGCGTGTGCAGTTCTACGCCGAACGCTACCTCGGCGCAGAGCCTTCGGCCTACAACCGGCGCGTCTCGACGATCATATTCGTGAGCGTCGCGGCGCGCGTGTTTCAACCGGGGTGCAAGGTCGACACAATGGTGATTCTCGAGGGCGCGCAGGGCTGCGGCAAGACCACTGCCGTCCGTCATCTGCTGAACCCCGATTGGTTCGTCGAGGTCACCGAGTCATTCGACAGCCCCGAGGTCGTCCGCCAAGTTCGCGGTGCGCATGTTGGCGAAATTGGCGAGATGTCCTCGCTGTCGCGCAGCGAGTTCAATCGGACGAAGCAATTCATAACGCAGCAGATCGATCGCGTTCGCGAGCCTTATGCCAGGTTCGTTGCTTCCTATCCTCGCCGCTGCGTTTTCTTCGGCACAACAAACCAGGACGATTGGAACCGCGACCCAACGGGAGCCCGCAGGTTCCTTCCGATTCGCGTCAGCGCGTTCAATATGCAAGCGTTCCTCGGGGACCGCGATCAACTCTGGGCCGAAGCAGTCGCCCTGTATCGCGACGGCGCTGACTTCTGGACGCTGCCAGAGACGGCCACCGACGAGCAGGATGCCCGCTACGACCACGACGCATGGTCGGATCCGATTGCTGCATGGCTTGCCGTAAAGGCAGACGGGAAGTACTACCCGCCAAGTGTCGAAACGCGCGCAACCGACCTCGGCGGCGGTGTGCGGCGGGCAAGTGCGGCGGAGATCCTGCAGCATGCTTTGAACGTCGCTATCGGCAAGCAATCCAAGGCTGATCAGATGCGCGTCGCGAACATCATGCGCAAGCTCGAATGGCAACGTGAGCGGACCTGGTGCAACGGCGCACGGACTGTGAAGTATTGCAGGCCAAGGGAGGACGGCGACGATGTTCCCTTCTAGCGGCCCCACCTGCCAGACCTATGGCACACCAGTGCCAGACCTCCAAAGCCGCAGCGGCCAAGGGATTGCCACACCTTCCACACCTTTCTCGCGCACACACGTCCACGAGGAAGCTACTGCAGCTCTACAAGGTGTGTCA
>JAGRHX010001497.1 GCA_020444775.1 Gammaproteobacteria bacterium | reverse complement strand
TGACGTGCCAATGCCCGCGATGCTCCCCGGGCGACGGCGCACGGCATCCATGGCCGGCGCCGAGCGCCGCCCCTGAGAGCACGAGGCGGGTCCATCACGCAGATCGATCGCCTGCGCTTACCCCCTGCTATCCGGCATTGACATTGCGTCCGGGTGCCTGACGCGAGTCTGTCCGGCTATGATCTTTCGATGGCTCCGTTCAATCCGGCCGGATTGACCTGCGAGCCCCGGCGACGTCGGGGTTCAGCGTCAAACGGAGTCAGGCAATGATCAGCGGGGGAAGCCATGTTTACTCGTCATACGTTTTGCCGACACCGCGGACCCGCGGTCTCGTTCTGCGCAGCGATTCTGCTGGCCGCATGCGGTGGTGGCGGTGGCGGCACCGGCGGCGACGTCGCCGTCGGCAATGATCCGGTCGACGGAAAGTGCACGCCTGGCGTCCTGAGCGGCTTTGCCGGCGGCTTCGATGACACGCCGGTGAAGGTGCGCTCCGTCGACAATTTGAACGAAGGGGCGATCGGCGATGCCGGTGAAGGCGCCGGTGGCATCGGTATCGGCGGCTCATTGGGCCAGTTCACCAATGTCGATGTCGAGGTGGAGTTCGCCAGCGGCGAGCGCTTCGGTCCCAAGCGTGTCGATGCCGAGAAGGGCATGGTGACGGTGGTACCGTGTGCATTGCAGGCGCCCGCGCTGGTCACGTTCAAGGGTGCCGCGGGCTCGGGCGCCACCTACTTCGATGAATCTCTGAAGCGCAAGGTGTCCTTCGAGGGCAAAGAGCTGCGCACGGTGATCACCTCGTTTACGCAGAATGCCGGCGTGACCTCGTTTACCGAGGCGATGGTCAAGCGCGTCGAGCGCCTGGCGAGCAATGGCGGCGCGGCGGCCGGCGATGGCTGGAAGGATGCGCAGCGGGTGGAGACCGGCCACACCGAGGTCAAGGCGCTGGTGAATCAGCAACTGCCCGGCTCGCTTCGCCTGGACGATCTGCGCCGTTTGCCGGTGATCGTGAATGAGCAGAACTTCACGGCGGGCTCCGGTGTGCTCACGGACACGCAAAATGGCATCTACGGCGCCACCATCGCCGGCTTCGTGCAGACCGGTGGCGCGGCGATCGGCACGGGCACGGATTCACCGGCGCTCGAGATCAGCCGCCAGTTCAGCACCGATGCGGCCGATGGCCGCCTGGATCGGCTGGACGACGGCCGCCCGGTGGCCGAGAACGTGGCGGCTGCCTACACGCTGGATTCCTTGTGGAGCAACCAGACCCTGCAGAGCACGCAGTCGGCCAACCTGGCCGGCGCCGGTTCTCTGACGAGCCTGGTCATGCCGCTGGACAGCACGCAGATCAGCATGGAGGCCGGTGGCTCGCAACTGTTAGCCCTCACCACCACGCACTTCAGTGACGGCACCCTGCGCTATGAACTGGGCGGCGCGTTGGCCCAGACGGTATGCCAGGGGCGCAATACGGTCTTCGAATTTCAGAATGTGCGTCAGAAGAACAAGCTCAGCGCGTTCAGCCAGGACGGCCGAACCATCTACACGCTGCAGCTCACGAACGACCCTTGTGCGCCGAACTTCGCGTTGCCGGCCAATTCGGCCGATATCGTCACCGCCTGGATGGATCCGGCGGGCATCTATGTGCGCACCACGGATGGCCGCTTCTTCTTCTATGCCGATCAGGTCTGGTATCCGTTGTCCATCGACGGACCGCGACATGTGCAGATTCTGGAAACACGTGGCGGCATCGGCTGGGGCATCAGCTTCGACGGGCGCCTGTACCGGCATCCGCTGGGCTCTGGTCTGCGCATTCCGGATGCCAGCACCGGCGGCGCGCGCACGCCGCCCGGTTCGGCGCTGCTCGTGCCGCTGCCCGACCCGGTGATCAATATCGCCACCTCGGATGATGAACGCGAGGTCTTCGCGCTGACAGCCGCGCACAAGGTGTACTGGATCGATGTTCGTGATGCGAGCGGTGCGCGCTCGCTGTCCGTGCAGCCGCAAGTCGTCGAACTGCCACTGGGCGAAGTCTGTTCGATCTCCGCCGGCCTGATTGCGGTCGCCTGCGATGGCCAGTCCCACCGCACGGTGCGGGCCGTCACCGATCTCAACGCACCGCCGGCGCTGGTTCAGACCCTGCCCGGGCCGTTCGGCCCGGTCACGGTGGTCACGCCGGGGATCAGCGGGGTGTCATGGTCGGCGCCGGTGCCGGCCGTCACGCCGATCTGGCGCAGCACCCATCAGTTCGTGCAGGCCGAGGGCACGCAGACATCAGGCAATTCGCCCGGCGTCTTCGCGGTCAACAGCCCCGGGCGATTGCTGGGCATCGACGGATCGATCCGCGCGCTCGACGGCACCGAGATCAACGTGGTGCGCTGACGGGCGCGCGCCGCTGGAACCGGATAGCGGGGAGCGGCGGGCCAGCGCAGCGACGCTCAGGCCGGGGTGCCCG
>JAGRHX010001529.1 GCA_020444775.1 Gammaproteobacteria bacterium | reverse complement strand
ATGCGGCGGCCCGTGCGGCGGCCCACTTGGATTTGGGCGGGCGCGTCCCAGTGTCCACCCACTCGCGGTACAAATCGGCCACACCCGCGATGGCGTTGCGTGCCCGGTTGTCCTGTGCCGGGCCGTACATCGGAGAGGATGGATCTGACAGCAGCCACAGCGCAAACTTCGGCCATGCCATCGACAGGTCGCGCCCGTGGGCTGCGCGAAGAAAGCAGCCCGGCCACGCGGGGCGTTCTTCGTCAGGCAGGTTCTCGAAGATCGCGTCCTCCAGTTGCAGCAGTTGTTCGGGTATGCCGGTGACTTCCGCAATCGCGGCATGGTCGCCCGTGTCGGTGGTGGCGGGGAGTACGCCCATATGCACCAGGTCGTGGATCGCGCAGCCGATCGCGCATCCGCCCTCCCATTCGCGGAGGTCGCCGTAGGTGCCTGCGATGTACTCGTCGGCCTCGCGGTGCGCGTCGGCGCGTTCGATGAGTTGGGCGATGATGTCGTTCATGGGTGGTTCCTTTGTCGGGGTGGGGTCAGTCGGCATCGGGGGCCTCCTTCGGGATGTCAACCTGCCACGGGAACCGCTCAAGTCGCCGTTCCTCGGCACGCGCAAGGGCAGCCATCGTCTCGTCAATCGAACTGCCGACGAGACAGTGACTGCCGATGAAGTAAATGACCGTCTGACCCGCGCACAGCCCGACGCTAACAACGTCGTTGGCGCATACCCAGTAGGGTGCCCCATCCAGCGCGGTGAGGCCGATCATGTGGCCGCGCGGCGTGCTGATTATCTGGATGCTCATTTCGTTGTCACTCATACCCGTGTCCTCCATGCCGCGAACGCAAGGCACGCGGCGTCTGTCGTCAGTCCATGTCACGACGCGCCGCCAGAAACTCATCCAGCCGACGCGCACGATCCGCGTTGAAGTCATCCCACGCGTCAGCGCCAAACAGCGTCTTCACGCCCCACTCGATCTGATTCGGTGCCGCACCCACCCCGTAGAGTTCCCCATCCAGCCGCGCGATCAGCGACGGCACCGCGGCGGCGTACCCGTCCCCGTACTGGCGGCGGTACGCGGGGAGGTGGCGATTCGCCCAGGCCGCGACGATCTGCCCTACCTGCTCGCGCGGGTCCATCGCCTGCAGCTCGGCCTGGGGCAGCCGTGTCGGCTCCGGTGCGTGCTTCGCCTCGTGCTCGCGCATCTTCGCCAGCTCGGCCGCAAAGACCTTCGGCGTCGGCGAGATGGCATCGCACGGACCGGCCAGCAGCCGCTCCACGACGTGCACGACGGTCGCCATGTTCCCGGCCCGCTCGACCACGTGCGCCCAGCGGTGGAACCGGCCGCCCTCGGTGTTCATCCGCGGCCAGGTCTTGCACAGGTACTCGATCGCGTTGCCAGGCCACGGGGTCTCAGTCTTCTCGGCGGCCACGACGGCGGTGTCAGTCTCGGTCATGCCCCACCCCCGGCAGCCTTCGCCGCGTTGCGCTCCAGCGTCAGTCGGCGGATCCGCTCACGCTGTGCGTCGGCCTTCGCCTGCTGGGGGTCGTCGCGGTCGTACACCACCCACGACTCCGCCGGCAGTGACCACGACCCCTCGCCGATCCAGGTGTCCAGCGCTGGCACGAATCGCCCGCCGTCCCGCTGGGCGTAGGGCGTCGCCAGGAACGCCCGCACCTGGCTCTCGACGTGATCGAGGGCCTCCTGCCACGGGCGGGCCCGGTCGGTGTAGGCGACGTTCTCCACCGCGTGCTGGCACGACTTCACCCGGGTCCGCTTCGACGGCGGCCACAGGGCCACGATCTGCGCCGCCCGGGCGGTGACGTCCGACGCGGGCAGGGCGTCGGGGTGTCGCGGGACAGCGTCCGCCCCCGGAGAGTCCCCACCCGGCGAGTCGAGAGAGCCCGGCGCCGCGCCGCGCCCCTGCTGCGGGGTGTCCGGCGCAGGGGTGGTCGTGACTTGCTGGGGCGCGGCGCCTTTTCTTTTCTCCTTCTCCTTCTCCTTCTCCTTCTGGTTAACGCGTTTGTAACGCGATTGCGTTACCGCCGCGTTACCGCCATCGGAATCCCCCGGCTCGTCGGGCTTGTTGCTCCGGTGCTTTTGGACCCGCCTGGCGCCGTCTGCGCGCCTTTTTGCGGTGTCTCCGTTGTGGACCTGGTAGTCGGGAACCCGCACACCACCGTCGACGACCTCCGCCCAGCCCACTGACGTCATCGCTTCACAGAACCCGTCCAGACCGACGATCGCGTCGACGAGTTCGGGCCCCATCGGAATCATGTCATCAACCGCGTAGCGGTCGGCGTAGGACCAGAA
>JAGRHX010000144.1 GCA_020444775.1 Gammaproteobacteria bacterium | reverse complement strand
TGCTCTCGATCTCGTCGTCGAACAGATCGAGGCGGTAGGGGCGCCGGTCACCCATCGGAAACAGGTCTATGAGCGAACCGCGAATCGCGAACTCACCGTGCTCCATGACCTGGGTGACACAGCGATAGCCGGCGCTTTCCAGGGACAGCCGCAGCTGGTCCTGGTCCAAGCGGGCACCTACCCGCAGCTCGAATCCGGCGCCGGCCAGATAGCTGCGTGGCGCGACCCGGGTCATGAGTGTGCTGACCGGAACGACGATCACCCCGCGCTGCAGATGCGGCAGACGGGCGAGCACCGAGAGCCGCTCGGAGATGATGTCCTGATGCGGGGAGAAGTTGTCGTAGGCCAGCGTCTCCCAGTCCGGGAAGTGATACAGGGGCGGCACGCTCCCGTCACTCGACGACTCGGTCTGATCCGGCATGGCCTCGTCGGTCTCGTCGACCGCGGTGTCCCGCGTGTCCCTGGCGTGCCCGAGGAAGAAGCCCAGCGCCTGCTCCAGATCGGTGGCGCTCGGTGTATCGGCGGTGACAACGACGACCAGGCCATCATGCCGTTGCGCCGCGCGCGCAATGGCCATCGCCCGCGCCGAACCGTACAGCCCCAGCCAGCGCGTCCGGGTGCCACGCTTGCGCGGCAGCGGTGGCTCCAGTGGGCTGAGCTCTGCGGCATCGGCTGGCGTATCGCCAGATCGTTCAGAAAGAGGCTCGTCTGTGAGTTCCAGCGGCATGGTGTTGTGAAAAGAGGCGTTGTGAAAGGGCAATGGAAGCAGGGGGGCGACGGGGTCGACGGACGTGCGCCGACGCATGCCGTCGCTTGACACGGGACATGGGGTGCCCGGTCTCGCGATGCGGTCATTGTAGTCGCTCGGCACGCGGCTGGCGCGTGCACATGCGACCGATGCCATGCGCTGCCCATGGCCGGGACTTTTTTGTAGGCTGTCGCTGTATGTAAACAGCCATTTACATCCAGGAGTGAAACGATGCTGCGCCACACCCTCGTCGCGCTGCACTGCTTGTTGCTGCTCATGTCGCCGGTCGACGCCGCGAACGATGTCCGGGACGTCCGGGAGAAGGGCCATGCAATCGCCGAACGCATGCACGACAGCGATCGCGGTTGGCGCGACCTGCAAGCGGACATGCTGATGATCCTGCGTAACGCGCAGGGCCAGGAGTCACGTCGCGAGCTGCGGGTCCGGTCGTTGGAGGTGGCGGACGACGGCGACAAGAGTCTGACCATCTTCGATACCCCCGCCGATGTCAGGGGCACCGCCTTTCTCAGTCATACCCACGCCCTGGAACCGGACGACCAGTGGCTGTACCTGCCGGCGCTGAAGCGGGTCAAGCGCATCGCCTCGGCGAGCAAGTCCGGGCCTTTCATGGGCAGTGAGTTCGCCTACGAGGATCTGACCTCGAACGAGGTCGACAAATACACCTACACCTGGTTGCGTGCCGAGCTGGTGGACGGCCGCCCGGTGGATGTCATCGAGCGGCGTCCCGCCTATGACCACTCCGGATATACCCGTCAGCTGGTGTGGGTCGACCAGCAGCTCCTACGGCCGCTGAAGGTCGACTTCTACGATCGCAAGGACGCCTTGCTCAAGACCCTGACCTTTCATGACTACCAGCCTTATCTGAGCAAGCCCGTGTATCGTCCCCGGGTCATGCACATGGCCAATCATCAAAACGGCAAGAGCACTGAGCTGCGTTGGCTCATGTATCGGTTCCAGACCGGTCTTGACAGCGCCGACTTCGAGAAGAACGTGCTCAGGCGGGTGCGCTGATTCGGATGCGCGTGTTGGTGTGGGTGCGTTCCGCGTGCAGCTCCGGCCCAGGAAGCCTGCGGGCGATCATCGTGCTGCTGGGGCTGGGCGCGTCCCAGGCCGCCTCGGCGCTCGAGCTGGGCGGATTCGTGCAGGCTCAGGCGCGTCTGTACGCGGCACGGCCCGCGCATCCCGGCCAGCGCCGTGACGATGCCTCGTTGGTCGTCCAGCCCGAGTTGTATACGGTGTTCAACGACGGTGCCGATAGTCTGAGCCTGGTGCCATTTCTACGTCTGGACAGCGCCGACCGTCAGCGCACGCATGCCGATCTGCGTGAGCTGCTGTGGATGCATGTGGACGATGGCTGGGTGCTGCGGGCCGGCATCGGCAAGGTGTTCTGGGGCGTCACGGAGTCGCGCCATCTGGTCGACGTCATCAACCAGACCGATCGTGTCGAGTCGCTGGATGGCGAGCAGAAGCTGGGGCAGCCATTGGTCAACCTGGCCATCGACGTCGATGTGCTGGACCACGCTGGCACCCTGGAGCTGTTCGTGCTGCCCGGCTTCCGGGAGCGCACCGCGCCCGGTCGCCGTGGCCGACAACGCAGCGAGCCGGTCATTGAGGTGCGTGATGCCCGTTACGAGAGCAGTGCGGGCGATCGGCACGTCGACTTCGCCCTGCGCTGGTCACAGGTGCTGGGGGCTGTCGATCTCGGGATCGCGCATTTCCATGGCACCAGCCGGGAGCCGAGTCTGCTGCCGGTCGCGGGGGTACCGGGCAGCGTCCGGCTGGTGCCGCGCTACGAGGTGATGGACCAGACCAGCGTTGACCTGCAATACACCACCGACAGCTGGCTGTACAAGCTGGAGGCGATCCGACGCGCCGGCCAGGGACCGCGGAGCTTCTACGCCCATGTGATCGGTGTGGAGTACACCCGGCACGGCGCCCTCGGCGGCCGCGGCGACCTGGGGCTGCTGGTCGAGCATCTCTACGACGGGCGGGGTCATCAGGCCAGCACGCCGTTCGAGCACGATTTGTTCTTGGGGGTTCGTTGGGCGGCCAACGATGTGCAAGGTAGTTCGCTGCTCGCAGGGCTGATCCAGGACCTCGAGGGTAAGGCCAATCTGCTGACCCTGGAGGCGGAGCGGCGGTTGGGGGATCGCTTCAAGCTGGAGGTGAACGGCCGGGCCTGGTTCGGTGTGGCCAGCGGTGATCCGCAACGGGCCGTCGAGGCCGACGACCATCTGGAAGTGAACCTGCGCTACTACCTGCAGTGACGTGCGCCGGTCCGGATTGGCCCGGGCAGCGAACTGGTGGTTTCGGGATACCGGGCCAGGTTCTCGAATACCGGGCTAACGGCCTGTCGGCCCCTTGGGGGGAGCGCTGCAGGAATGGCCGGTCGGTGGAGAAACCGCTCAGCCGTCGCCCGGCTCGTGCAGCGCCACCGCGGGTCCGTAGCGCTTGAACAGATCGGTGTAGGTCTGGTGGTAGTAGGCTCCGGCGCTTGCGCCATTCGCGCCGACGTCGACCAATCGCCAGCCCTGGTCCCGCTGCCAGGCGAAGTCCAGGCCCACCTGATGCACAGTCGAGTCGGTGTCGACCATGACCGTCACGTGTGCTTCACCCGGTGTGTCACCGGCGGTGGCCGGCAGGGGTTGCACGCGGAGGGTTCCCGGGTCGCGGAGCAGGGCAGCGAGTCGCTCGACCATGTCCCTCACCAACCGCCGCTGCAGGCGTTGCCGGTAGCTGTCGTCCAGGCGCTCGTAGTACTCCCCCGCCACCCGACCTGCGTAGTCCGGTACATTCATCAGCCGGCTCAAGACCACAGCGGGTGCGCTTGGGGCCGGCGAGGGTGTCGCAGCATCGTCCGCGCCGTCGACCACCGCGCGCAGGCCGAAGGCGCCGAGGAGCTCATCGACCAGTGCGTTCGGCGTGACCGCGATGGGCGCGGCGGCTGCCGGTGGCTGAATGGTCGAGAGTCGCGGCGCAGACGACCCAGCAGGCGTCTGGGCTGGAGTCTGGACGGATGTCTGGGGCCATGCCGTCGACCAGGCAAGCACACCCGCCAGACCCACCGGCAGCAACCGGATCAGATGCCTGGGTGTCATCTCAACAGGTCTCGTCGGCGGTCTCGGCGGCCTGACGGACCGGCTCGATGGTGAAGTGCAGCTTGTCGTCCTCGACCGTGATCAGGACGTGTCCGCCTTGCTCCAATCGCCCGAACAGCAGCTCCTCGGCCAGCGGCCGCTTGATGCTCTCCTGGATGACCCTGGCCATCGGCCTCGCGCCCATCAGCTTGTCGAAGCCATGCGTGGCAAGCCAGGCACGGGCCAGCTCGTCGACCTCGAAGGTGACCTTCTTCTCGTGGAGCTGGCCTTCCAGCTCGGCGATGAACTTGTCGACCACATGCGAGATGGTGTTCTCGTTGAGCGCCGCAAACTGCACGACGGCGTCCAGACGGTTGCGGAACTCCGGCGTGAAGGTCCGCTGGATGACCTCGCTCGAGTCGCCCGTATGGTCCTGCTCGGTGAAGCCGATGGAAGCACGGTTCATACGTTCGGCGCCGGCGTTGGTGGTCATCACCAGGATCACGTTGCGGAAGTCGGCCTTGCGACCGTTGTTGTCGGTCAGCGTGCC
>JAGRHX010000143.1 GCA_020444775.1 Gammaproteobacteria bacterium | reverse complement strand
GGGGTGGCGCACGAGATCAACAACCCCATCGGCTTCGTCAAATCCAATCTGGGCTCGCTGGACCACTACACCGGTCAGCTTCTCGGTCTGGCCCGACTGTGCAGAAGCTTGTGTGAGAGCGACGATGATGAAGCCGCCATGCGTGATGCCTTGCGTGCTGAGCTGGAGCGTATCGAGCTGACGTACCTGGAGGAGGACTTGCGGGAGGTCCTGGCGGAATCGCGTGACGGCATAGAGCGTGTCACCAACATCGTGCATGACCTCGACGAGTTCTCCAGACGTGATCGTGCGCAGTGGGAACACGCCGATCTGCTACGCTGTATCGAGGCAACCGTGCGCCTGGCGCACAGCGCGGTCAAGGCCGGTGTCGAGGTGAGCCTGGACTTCGAGCCGTTGCCCGACATCGAATGCATGCCGTCACAGCTCAACCAGGTGTTCATGAACCTCATCGTCAACGCCGCGCAGGCCGTGGGTGATCAGGGTCGGATCGTCATCCGTGGCAGGGCTCACGGCGATCGCGTGCATCTCGAGTTCGAGGATAACGGTAGCGGTATCGAGTCGAACATCATCGGTCGAATTTTCGATCCCTTCTTCACCACCCGGCCGGTCGGCTCGGGCAGCGGCCTTGGGCTGTCCATCGCGCATGGCATCATCGAGCAGCACGGCGGTGGCATCGAGGTTCGCAGCGTGCCGGATCAGGGGACCTGCTTCACGGTCACGTTGCCGATCCAACGGCGACCCGAGGCCTGCTTGTCCCGACAGGACGTGGCGCTGGCCGAGCACGCGGCCTGAAACCAGGCCAGCTGGCGGCAACGCTCTGGCCCGAACGAATCTGGTCTATCGAATCCGGACGAGCGCGATCAGGCCAGCAGCGAGCCCGCGTTCATTGCCCGTGGCGGCAGAGCCAGAGCTTGCAGCGTGCGCCAGTACAGCGCCTGATTGCTGGAGGTGACCAGCTTGCCAGTCGCAGACTCGATGGCGGCGATGACCTCCAGCGTGCGCATGTCGCAGCAGCTCAGCACGATCGCATCCACCGCATGCGTACGCACTACATCGCGAGCCTGCTCGAGCAGCACGGCGGGCGGCACCTTGCACATATGTCTGAGTCGCTGCTGCGCCGGGTCGACGATGATGCTGCGATCGACCATCACCTGCACGCCGTTGGCCGCAAAGAAGGCCTTCTCCTTGTCGTTGACCGCTTGTGGATAGGGTGTGAGCAGTGCGATGCGCGTCGCCTGCCAGTGGCGCAGGGCGTCGAGCAGCGCGCAAGCGGCGGTGAACACCGGCCGTGCCGCCAGCTCGCTGAGGTGCGCCTGGTAGCGGTCCGGTTGCGGGCGCGCCGAGCTGGCGGTGCAGGCATAGGCGATGACGTCGGGCTCGGCGGTGCAGGCTTCATCCAGCACCCGCGGCACCGCGCTCGCCATCGTCTCCAGCGGCTCGGCGTCACGCTCGGCGAAGAACGGCATGCGTGAGCTGTGCACGCTCAGACCCGCTGGGGCGAGCCGCCAGAACTCGGTTTCTGCGACCGTGTTCGGACTGGGGATCAACAGGCCGATCCGGCGTCCACAGCCAGTATTCGGTTCGTGTCCGTGGTGCTCGCTCATCGTGCTGCTCCGGTCGGCGGTGCTCAGTAGTAACGGATCTCCAGACGATTGCCGTCCGGATCATTGAAGTACCGGGACGTGGCGTCGCCGTGCGCGCCCCAGCGTGTGGATGCTTGCGGATCGAGGCCGGCATCCAGGGCACCGAGACGTTCGATGATGCGTTCGTAATCCACACGACTTACGGTGATGCAGAAGTGGTTCAGCGCGACCGGCTGCGGGTTGAGCGAGGTGCCCTTCCACATGGCCGGCGGAAACAAATCGATCAGCGTGTCGGCGTTGAGGCGCACCGACGGGAACAGGACCTCGCCGGCGCGCCAGCGCTCGACGCGTTCCGGCTGCAGGCCGATGACCTGCGTGTAGAACTCCAGCATGGCTTCGATATCGACCGCATTGATGGCAATGTGGTCGAGCGTGCACTGCAGCCAGCCCGTGTCGCTCTCGCTGTTCATCCCTCGACTCCTGCGGTGAGTGCTCTCAGTGTGCGGTCCAACCGCCATCGATCATGTACGAGGCGCCGGTTACCAGTGAGGCGGCCTCCGAGGCCAGGAACACGACCACGCCCATGATGTCCTCGACCTGACCGAGGCGACCCAGTTTGATACCGGTCAACACCTCGGAACGCAGCTCGGGTCTGGCCAGATGTGGTCGGGTCAATGGTGTCTCGACGAAGGTCGGACAAATTGTATTGACTCGTATCTTGTTGGGCGCGAGCTCCAACGCCATTGATTTGGTCAGCCCCTCGATCGCGTGCTTGGAGGTGCAGTACACGGTGCGGGTAGCCGAGCCGATGTGCCCCATCTGCGAGGACACGTTGATGATACTACCGGGTTCGCCCGCCTCCAGCATGCCGCGTACCACGCTCTGCGCGACGAAATACGCGCCCTTGACGTTGAGGTCCATGATCGTGTCGTAGTTGGCCTTGGTGACCTCGGGCATCGGCACAGGCCCGCCGGTGCCGGCGTTGTTGACGAGGATCTGATAGGCGGGCTGCTCGGCGATCGCCTGGCCGGTGCGCTCGAAGTCGAGCACGTCCATGACCATTGCCTCGGCCAGCTGGCCACGCGCGCGGATGGCCTCGGCGGCGGATTCGATCTCGGAGCGGGTGCGGGCGGCCAGGGTCACATGCGCGCCGTACTCGGCGAGCGCGGCAGCCGCGGCCAGACCCAGGCCGCGGCCCGCGCCGGTCACCAGCGCGCGCTTGCCATCCAGTCTGAAGCTCGGTGTGATTGGCAGGCGGACACTCATTCGGCCACCCCCGCGTAGGGGATGTTGCGACCGCCGTAGCGGCGCACCCGCAGATTGGCCTGCTCGCCATGTCCGGCAAAGCCTTCCAGGGCACACAAGCGCGAGCAGTACTCGCCGACCAGTGCCGAGGCCTCGTCGGTGAGCACACGCTGATAGGTGCAGGTCTTGAGAAACTTGCCTACCCACAAGCCACCTGTGTAACGGGCCGCGCGTCGGGTCGGCAGCGTGTGGTTGGTGCCGATCACCTTATCGCCGTAGGACACGTTGGTGCGCGGACCGAGGAACAGCGCACCGTAATTGCTCATGTTGTGCAAGAAGTAGT
>JAGRHX010000142.1 GCA_020444775.1 Gammaproteobacteria bacterium | reverse complement strand
TTGGTGCCGATCACCTTGTCGCCGTAGGACACGTTGGTGCGCGGACCGAGGAACAGCGCACCGTAGTTGCTCATGTTGTGCAAGAAGTAGTCGGGGTCTTCGGTCATCACCTGCACGTGCTCGAAGGCCAGCTGGTCGGCCTGCTCGCGCATCTCCTCGAGTGAGTCGCAGACGATCACCGCGCCGTAGTCGGTCCAGGCCTGGCGCGCGACTTCCGCGGTCGGCAACACCTGCAGCAAACGCTCGATCTCGTCCAGGGTTGCGCGGGCGAGCGTCTCGGAGTTGGTCAGCAGCACCGCGGGTGAGGTGGGTCCGTGCTCGGCCTGACCGAGCAGATCGGTGGCGCACATCTCGGCATCGACGCTGTCGTCGGCGATCACCAGGGTCTCGGTGGGGCCGGCGAACAGGTCTATTCCGACCCGTCCGAACAGCTGGCGCTTGGCTTCGGCCACGAACATGTTGCCCGGCCCGACCAGCATGTCCACCGCGGCAACGGATTCAGTGCCGAGCGCCATGGCGCCCACCGCCTGGATGCCACCCAGCACCAGGATCTCGTCCGCGCCACCGAGGTGCATGGCTGCGACGATGGCCGGATGTGGTCCGCCTTCGTGTGGCGGCGCCGATGCGACGATACGTTTGACACCGGCAACCTTGGCGGTGACCACGCTCATGTGCGCCGAGGCCACCATCGGGTACTTGCCACCCGGCACGTAGCAACCGACCGAGTCGACCGGGATGTTCTTGTGCCCCAGCACCACCCCGGGCATGGTTTCGACCTCGATGTCACGCAGCGACTCGCGTTGTCGGGTGGCGAAATTGCGGATCTGGGTCTGGGCGAAGCGGATGTCGTCGAGATCGCGCTTGGAAACCCGCGACAGGGCTGCCTCGATCTCGGGTTCGCTGAGTGCGAAGCGCTGCGGCTCCCAGCTGTCGAAACGCTTGGAAAGCTCGCGAATGGCCACGTCGCCACGGGCCTCTATGTCAGCGAGGATCTGCTCGACCGTCGCGCGTACCCGGGCATCGTCCAGTGCCACCTCGGCTGCATCCTTACCGCGTTTCAGATATCTCACCATCGCTGCGAGCGCCTCCTGTCGTTGGGGTTCTTGTCGGGATTCGTCGTCGATGTCGTTCGGTCCGGGTCGGGCTGATGACCGGTCCTCGTCCATGTGCGACATTGTCGCGCAACGGGTGGGGTCGTGGAAAATCGCCGCCTGCCCGTGGCCGTGAAGCTACGGATCGGATCGACTCGGATCGACCGCTCCGGGATCGACGAACAACAACGAACCGGGCATGGGTCCGGTACGGAAGAAGAGGAGGTGTCTGGATGAGCGCGAGAATGCAGGACAAGATCGGTATCGTCACGGCGGCCGCTTCCGGCATGGGGCGGGCCGGGGCGATCCGCTTCGCCGCCGAGGGGGCGGCGGTCGCGGTGGTGGATCTGGATGCCGAGCGGGTCGCCGCGGTGGTGGCCGAGATCGAGGCGGCGGGCGGGCGTGCGCTCGGTATCGCCACCGATCTGCGTGATCCGGCGAACGCCCGTGACATCGTCACCCGCACGGTACGCGAATTCGGCGCCCTGGACTTCGTCTGGAACCACCTCGGTCATCCCGGCCCGGCGGCGGTCGAGGGGGTGGACTATGAGGACGTGCGTCTGGCGGTGGACCTCAACGTGATGTCACCGATGGTCACCACCGAGGCGGCGATCCCTCATCTGCGTGCCCGCGGCGGCGGCTCGTTGTTGTTCACCGCGTCTACCTCGGGTCTCATCGGCTCGGCAAACAGTCCGGTGTATTCGACGGTCAAGTTCGGCGTGGTCGGCTTCGTCAAGTCGCTGTGTCTGCGGCTCGCGGCCGAGAAGATTCGAGTCAACGCCGTCTGTCCTGGCCCCATCGACACGCCGATGCTGCGGGTGTTCGTAAAACGACCGGACGAGCAGGCCAAGGCTGGCATGGACGCCGAACAGCTGGTCCAGACCCGTGGCGGGCAGACGCCGATGAAACGCTTCGGTCGACCCGAGGAGGTCGCCAACGCCGCGCTGTTCCTGCTCAGCGACGAGGCCTCGTTCGTCACCGGCGCCGCGCTGCCGGTGGACGGTGGGTTCACCGCGGCCTGAAGCCGGTGTCGGTGGCGCACGGTCGCCGCGGCCGTGCGCCGCTCAGGAGCGGGTGATGCGCTCCAGACCCGGTATCCGACCCAGATGGTTACCGGTCATACCGCCATCGACGATGATGTCCTGGCCGTTGATGTAGCGGGCATCCGGACCGAGCAGCATCACGATCACGTCGGCGATGTCCTCGGGCTGAGCCACGCGGCCGAGCGGCACCAGCTCGGCGCGGGCCTGCGCGACCGCGTTGTCGGCGTAGACGTCTCGGGTCATGCCGGTGTGGGTCATGCCCGGCGACACCGCGTTGGCGCGGATACCGTCACGGCCGAACTCCTGGGCCAGGACCCGGATCAGCATGCTTACCGCCGCCTTGCTGGGGCCGTAGGCGCCGAGCCCGGCGTGGGCGTAGTTGCCGGACATGGACGAGGTCGCGACTATCGCGCCGCTGGCTTCGGCGAGCGCGGCATGCGCCGCCTTGGCGAGCAGCCAGGTCGCGCGCGTGTTGACCGCGAACACCGCGTCCCAGTCCTCCACCGTGTAGTCGACCAGCTTGCCGATGCGATTGATACCGGCGTTGCTGATCAGCGCGTCGAGCCCACCGAAGCGGTCCACGCACTCGCTGACCGCGCGTTCACAGTCCTGTGGCTGAGCCAGATCCGCGCCGACCAGATGCCATTCCGCACCGAGCACACGCAGCTCGTCCATGAGGGTGCGCAGGGCCTCGCTCGGGCCCGTGGTCGGTACCAGGTCGACCAGACCGAGCTGGGTGCGTGTGCCCTGCTGTTGACCGTCTCGCGCCAGGCGCAGACAGCTGGCCCGACCGATGCCGCTCGCGGCTCCCGTTATCAGTGCTCTCAATGCTCTGCCCTCGTCAGATTGGGCGCTGCCCGTCAGAGCCGGGCAGAACGCGGCGGATAGCGATTGTCAGGCGATGCGGTCGATGCCCGGCATGTCGATGTAGCCGGGCAGACGCTGGATGCGCTTCATCCAGGCGACCACGTTCTCATGGGCATAGAGATTGATCTCGGCGACCGGGATCAGCCCGACATACGGGTAGCAGGCGATGTCGGCCACCGTCACCTCATCGGTCGCCAGCCAATCTCGATCGGCCAGATGCGCATCGAGCACGCGTAATCCGGACAGCGCATATTCCTGACACTGGTCGAAGTCGAAAGGCCGATTGAAGACCTTGACCGCGCGCGCCCGGGCCATGCCGAACAGGCATTCGTTCTCGGAGAAGGCGAGCCACTGGTTGACCGTGGCCAGCGGCACCGGGTCCAGCGGATACCAGTGTGGATCGCCATAGCGTCGGGCCAGGTAGACCAGCACCGCTTGCGAATCCCAGATCGTCACGTCACCGTCCACCAGCACCGGGATCTGACCGCGCGGATTGAGCTTGAGAAAGCTCACGGTGCGGTTCTCGCCGCGCGCCAGGTCGACGTTCACCAGCTCGTGCTCGAGGCCCAGCAGCGAGAGCAGCAGTCGGGCCTTGTATGCATTGCCGGAGAGCAAGCCGTCGTACAGCTTCATCATGCACTCCTGTCGTTCGCCAATTCGCGCCAATAAGCGCGCCTCCAGAGGACGCCGTTCGGCCGCCGAGTGGGGAGTCGCTCGGGTTTGATTGCCCGGTCTCAGTCCGGCGGCGGCTCGTTGCGCTGCCGACCCGGCGCCAGTCCATCCAAAAGATACGGTCCGATGGCGGTTCGAATCAGCCGCAGCGTCGGATGTCCGACCGCGGCGGTCATCCTGCGCACCTGGCGGTTACGCCCCTCGCCGATTCGAAGCTCCAGCCACGCGGTGGGCACGCTCAGGCGGTGCCTGATGGGTGGGTCCCGAGGCCACAGCCATGCCGGCGCCTCGACCACGTGAACCGTGGCCGGCGCGGTCATGCCGGTCTTTATCCGTACCCCGCGACGTAGCGCTTCCAGGGCCTTCGCATCGGGCATCCGCTCGACCTGCACCAGATAGGTCTTGTCGAGCTTGTGTCGTGGATGCGAAAGGCGATGCTGCAAGCGGCCATCGTTGGTCAACAGTAGCAGCCCTTCGCTGTCTTCATCCAGCCGCCCGGCGGGGTACACCCCGGGGATATCGATGTACGACGCGAGCGTGACCTTGCCCGCTTGTGCTCGAAACTGACAGAGCACACCGTAGGGCTTGTTGAATGCGATGAGCCGTACTGGAGCCTTCGGTTCGGTGCTCGCGGTCTGTCGGCGTCTCGCCCCCTGCGCGTGCAGGGCATCGACACCGCGCCGTCTGGCTGGCGGCCGCACGTCGTCAGCGCTCGCGAATCCTCACTCGCGTGTGGAAGCAAGTGTGTCGGCCGAAAACGATTCTTTCGCCATCAGCTTGCGATTGAAATCCAGGTAATCCGCCTTGCTCAGCTTGGGTCGGGCTTCTGCGAGCAGCTTGCGCGCCGCACCCGCCTCGTTACCCATCAGGTCGATGGCGGTCATCGCCAGCAGCTTGGCCATGTTCACGTAGACGGCCTGCTTGTCCTGGAGCAGATAGTCGTTGCCGTGACCCACACCGCTGGCACCGAAGATGTAGGGATGCGAGACCGGCATGATGTGGCCCAGATCGCCCATGTCGGTGGAGCCTGTGCGATGCTCTTCGATCGCAAACTGATCCGGGCCGTACATGCGCTTGACGTTCTCGCCCCACAGCGCGGAGATGGTCCGGTCATTGTTCTGTGGCAGGTACCCCGGGGTGGTCTCGATCTCCACCCGTGCGCCGATCGCCATGGCGGCACCCTTCACGGCACGATCGACCTTGGCGTTGGCGTCGACGATGCCTTCCAGGGTGCGACCGCGGACGAAGGTTTCGATCACCACCTCTGCAGGCACCGCGCTCACCGCGTCACCACCCTTGGTGATGATTGGATGGATACGGATCGTGTCGCTGTCGTGGAAGGTCTCACGCAACAACGCAATCGCGGTCATCGCCAGGTTGGCCGCGTTCAGCGCGTTCACACCTTTTTGCGGTGAGGATCCGGCGTGCGCCGCCTTGCCCAGGAAGCGAATCTTCTTGATCAGCGCGCCGTTCGAGGAGTTGGCGACGTGCGATGCGATGCTGTCGTTCTTGGTGTGGCACATCAGCGCCAGGTCGATGTCGTCGAAGTGGCCACGGCGGATGAACTCGGCCTTGCCGGTGAGGAACTCGATCTGGCCCTGCTCGCGCAGCTGCATGCGGTAGCCGACCTCGATCATCTCTTCGGCGGGGACCGCGACGAAGGCCAGATTGCCACCCAGATCGGCGGCTACATCGGCGCCGATGAGACCCATGGCCGCGCCCAGCATGCCGGCGATCTGGGCGTTGTGACCACAAGCATGGGCGGCGCCGGTATCCGGATCGGCGTGTGGGTGATCGGAGATGCGAAGACTGTCCAGCTCGCCGATCAGGGCCAGCGTGGGCCCCATGTTGTCATTCTTCAGTTTCGCTTTGACGCCGGTGATGGCGAGCCCGGTCTGCGGCTCCAGACCAAGCTCACGCATCGTCTGAGCGACGAACTGCTCGGTCTTGAACTCCTTGAACCCGGTCTCGGGGTTGCGCAGGATGGTCTCCCCGATGTCGATGATCGCGTCCGCGCGCTCATCGATGATCTGGCAGACGCTGCGCTTGAGGCTCTCGAGGTCTGGCGTCATGATTTCGCTCCGAACTGGTCCACGGTTCGCTTGCACGCCGTGCGTGCGGCCCCCAGACGATAGCATAGCTGGGCGCGGATTCGCGGCGACATGCCAAGGCGGCTCGCGCGAGCCGGTCTCGGAAGCCGGTCTCGAGAACCGCACCGCGATGGCGGGCGAAGGAGATTTCCTGGATGAAGGTCTGCATTGCCGGCGCGGGCGTGATCGGCGCGTCCATCGCCTATCAGCTTGCGCTACGTGGCGTCGGCGCGACGCTCATCGAACGCCACGAGGTGGCGAACGCGGCTTCGGGCAAATCCGGTGGCTTTCTCGCCCGTGACTGGTGCGAAGGCACGCCGCAGGACGCGCTCGCGCGTCTGAGCTTCGACATGCACCAGGATCTGGCCGACGTGCTCGGCACCGATTACGGCTACCGTCGAGTCGATACGTACGCGATCGGGGCCTCGGCGCACGCCAGCAGTGGCCGTGCCGCGCTCGATACGCCGAGCTGGGTGGATGGCCGCTGTGCGCTGCAGGGCAGGCTGGGCGACACACGCAGCACCGCGCAGCTACACCCCGCGGCCTTCACCAGAGCGCTGGTGGATGCCGCCTGCGCGCGTGGCGCGACGCTGCGACACGGCTGCGTGCGCGGCGTGGTTGCAGATGCGCGCGATGCGCGTCTGACCGGGGTCCAGGTGGACGAGGAGGTGATCGACGCCGATGCCCTGGTGATTGCC
>JAGRHX010000141.1 GCA_020444775.1 Gammaproteobacteria bacterium | reverse complement strand
GCCGCGCTCGACGCCATCGGCCGGGAGGTGACTTACATCGGCTCGTCCCGGGCCCCGGTTCTCGTGCGGGCGTACTTGACTGAGAGTGTCCCTTCCCCCGGAGCCCTCGTGCCCGACGATCAGGGCCACTATCGCATTCGGGGGATCCACCCAGGTCGTCTCGACGATCTGGAGGAAGCCTTCCAGCAGGGCAGGCGGCCGCGGCCAGCACAGACTGTCGGGTACTCTCGCCTGGGAGAGGAACGACTTCGCTCGCTCTGGGGCCAGATGATCCCGCTGCAACGCCTGTCGGGCCAGCCTCTGCATATTGACCAGAGTGTCCGGATCACCGAGGCGGTCCGTCGCGCGTTGACCGCACACCTTCCCAATGCAGCGCCCGGCATGCTCACGGGCCATGCACAGGACGGCAGGCGACTGCTGGGCGAACACCTGGCCATCGTCCCGTTGCCCCGGATTGGTGATCGATATGCCGATGGCGAGATCCTCGGCGTCGGGCTTCTGCTGCCGGTTGCCTGCAGCGATGCGGAGTACGAGCAGCTTCTCCAGGGGCTTCAGAGCTGGCTAGCGGCCGGAGCGCGAGTAGACATTGGCGACGTCACCTGGCGCATGAAGGTGACGCATGGTGACGAGCGTCTCGCATTGCGGCCCGACCGGTATGCCGGTTTTGGCGAAACCTGGGTGACGGCAACGCCAGTCATCTGCGACCGCCATCCTCGCCGCACCCTGACACTTCGCGACGTAGTATCCGACATGTGTCGCGACGTGGGCCTGCCCCCTCCGGAAGCTGTCGTGGCCGCACCCTACGGAAGCCTCAAGGGCAGCGCTGACAGCCGCAGTCATTCTCTCGGGCAACGCGCCTACCTGGCGAAAAGATACACCACGCACCTCACGGTCACCTGGTCCCGGAAAGTCCCGGGACCGATCCTCCTTGGTCGCGGCCGTTATTTCGGGATGGGCGCCATGCTGCCATCCAGGGAGGCTGCATGAGCTTCCTTGATTTCTACCGACAGAAGCGCGGGCTCGATCCCTTCCCGTGGATGCATCGGCTGGCAGCCCACTTCGCCGAGCTGGAGTTTCCCGAGGTCATCGACCTTCCCACCGGCAGCGCCAAGTCCGACCTCGTGATTGTCTGGGCCTGGGCAAGGACACAGAACGCGGGCGTGCCCAGGCGTCTCTGGATGGCCAGCGACCGGAGGGTGATCGTCGATCAGACCTGGAGGGTGGCACAGCAGCTCGGCGACGATGTCCTGGTGTCCAGGCTCCGCGGTGGCATCGTGGCAGACGACGAGCCGGTTCTGGATCCCGTCCGGCCTCAGGTCATCTCCTCGACGGTCGATCAGCTCGGCTCAAGGCTGCTGTTCCGCGCCTACGGCTCCAGCCCTAGATCCTGGCCGATCTGGGCGGCTTTAGCCGGCAATGACAGCCTTATCGTGCTCGACGAGGCCCATCTGTCGCCAACTGCCGAGGATACCTTTCGCGCCTGCAAGCGCTTGGGCGCCGATATCCGCGTCGTCAGCATGACCGCGACGCCCCGCAACGATGGTCACGTGCCCTTCAGGCTCGATGGCGACGACCGGGATCATCCGGTGCTGGGGCAGAGGCTGGCCGCCAAGAGGATCGTCGAGCTTCGGCAGGGCGGATCGCTTGCGAGAGCGGCAGAGGAACTCTTGGCGTCAGGTCTCAGGCGGGTAGCCGTGGTGGCCAACACTGTTCGAGCGGCGCGACAAGCCTTCGAGGCGGTCGGCCACGCCGACAAGCACCTGATCATCGGCCGCCAACGCCCCCTCGACCGCGACCGCATCCTGGAAAACCTCCTGCCGCGCGTTCAGAGTGGCTCAGCAACCTCGGAGCCACTGGTGGTCGTTGCCACCCAGTGTATCGAGGCTGGCGCCGACTTCGACTTCGACGGAATGGTATCGGAGGTCTGCCCGATCGATGCCTTGCGTCAGCGCTTGGGGAGGCTCGACCGACTGGGGCACCAGGGGGAAAGCCTGTGCATCCTTATCGCTCCTGAGGTCTTCGAGGACGTTCCGCCATATGGCCGGTCGGCAAGGGACACCTGGGACTGGCTGCGGAAGAACGCCAAGAAGCACCGGATCGATCTCGGTGCCGAGGGCTGGGCGGCGGTCGCTGACCTGGTCCCGGATGAGGCACGGTCCGCAACGCCTGAGATCGTCTCTTTCCTCGAGCCGCACCTGCGAATGCTGGCCCGCACCTCGCCGCGGCCGCGCGTCGAACCCGACATAGATCTTCTCCTGCATGGTCCAGGACGGGCCTCGGGCGCTGTCTCAGTCGTCTGGCGACGCGACGTCGATGCAGACGATGTCGAGGCATCGAACGAGATCCTCCAGCTCATCCCGCCCATGGCCCTTGAG
>JAGRHX010001496.1 GCA_020444775.1 Gammaproteobacteria bacterium | reverse complement strand
GAGAAGCAGAAGGCGGGCAAGCGACGAATGAAGCAACTTGGGCGAGTGGAGATTCCCCAGGAGGCGTTTCTGGCGGTACTGCAGGTAGGAAGAGAGCGTTGAGATTCGACTTTCCGACGATAATGGTGCTGCTGGTCGCGGTCAGCGGCGGCGTGTGGTTGATCGACGAGTTGTTCTTCGCCCGCGGAAGGCGGCGAGCGGCGGAAGCCGAGCCGGTGCCGGCGCCTCGTCTTGTCGAGTACGCCCGATCGTTCTTTCCCGTGTTCTTGATCGTGCTCTTGCTGCGCTCGTTTCTCGTCGAGCCGTTTCGAATTCCATCGGCATCGATGATGCCGACCTTGGTGGAAGGGGATTTCATCCTCGTCAACAAGTACACCTATGGTATCCGGCTTCCGATCACGGACACGAAAATCGTCCCTCTGGGCGCGCCGGAGCGCGGTGATGTAGTGGTGTTTCGTGCACCGGAGACGCCCGATACGCCCTACATCAAGCGTGTGGTCGGGATCCCGGGCGACGAGATCGCCTATCGCGGCAAGCAGCTGTTCATCAACGGTCAGCCGGTGGAACAGAAGGACCTGGGCACGTACGTGGGCAAGGATGCCGGTCAGGAGATGACCGGGGCCAGCCTGCGTATCGAGCAATTGCCGGGGAAGGCGCACGAGATCCTGCTCGACGGGCTGAAGCCCTCGCTCATGAACAAGCGCTGGACCGTGCCGGAGGGTCACTACTTCGTGCTGGGCGACAATCGTGACAACAGCCACGATAGCCGCTACTGGAACTTCGTACCCGACGAAAACCTCATCGGCAAGGCGTTTATCATCTGGCTCCATTACGACGTCGGCTATTGGCCCGATCTGGGGCGGATCGGCACGCTGATTCAATAGCTTGCTGCACGGCAATCGTAGTGGTCTGGTGCGGGTTCCCACGCACGACACCAGGCGCGCTGATTCGTGCCCGCCATGGCACCCTCGGTAGCAGGGGAAGGTCTGGAGCCGATACGCCCAATCGACACTTTTTCGGCTTGTGGACGATATGGAAGCGTAGAGCGTGGCAGCTCGACGTGCTGATGCTGAGCGCGATTCAGGACAATGGTTCCGCTCAGTGATCGATCTCGGCGGTCGATTTCCATGGGCGACTTCCACCGGCGGGGCCGCGCGAGTCCGGACGATGGCCACCCAGCAGACTGCCGATGTCGAGCGCCGCGGTAACGGGCGGGCGATGGACAGATTGGGAGCAATGACGATGAAGCGAAGAGAGCGTGGTTTCTCCTTCTGGAGCATGATGATCTACATCTGCTTCTTCGGCTCGGTGATACTGCTGGGCCTGAAGTTGATTCCGGTCTACCTGGAATCGATGAAGATCAATAACGCGGTCGAAGCGTTGTCCAAGGAAGGCACCGCGGGTATGAGTCCTCGTGGTGTGAAGGACTCGCTGTTGAAGCAGTTCGACATCGATCAGGTGACGACCATCACGTTCCGAAACTTCGAGGAATTCGTCACCCTCACTCCCAAAGGCAATGGCAGGGGGTACGCCATCGATATCGCCTATGAACGTGAGATTCCTTTGCTGGCCAATGTCTCGTTGCTCGTTCAATTCGACAAATCCGTTCAATGACGCTGTGATGGCCCCAGGCCGCGACGCGCGATGCCGAGGTCGGGGCCACGGCAGCAACGGCCTCGACACGTGGTATGTCTGAAAGCGACGCATTACTGGCGCGTCTGGGCTACCGATTCGGTGACGAACGGCTGTTGGACATGGCGCTCACCCACCGCAGTGCCGGTGCCCCGCACAACGAGCGGTTGGAGTTCCTCGGGGACGCGGTACTGGATCTGGCGCTGGCCGAGTACCTGTACCAAGCGGTGCCGGACGCCAGTGAGGGACAACTGACGCGGCTGCGCGCCCGGGTCGTGAACCGAGACGCGCTGTCCACCGTCGCGCGCCGCATCGAGCTCGGCGCGGCGATGCGGCTTGGTCCCGGTGAGATCAAGAGCGGGGGCCGGCATCGTGCCTCTACGCTTGCCAATGGCTTCGAGGCGCTGGTCGGCGCCATCTATCTGGACGGTGGGCCGCAGGCCGTTCGAGAATGTGTGCTGCCGATGCTCGATGAGACCATTCGTCGGGCCATCTCGGGTCCCATGAAGGACGCCAAGACCACGTTGCAGGAGCATCTGCAGAAGCTCGGCAGACCGCTGCCAGCCTACGAGGTCGTCGAGCAGCTCGGGTCCGCGCACGAGCCGCGTTTCGTCGTCGAATGCCGTTTGCCGGATCTGGCGTTGGTAACCACCGGTCGTGCGCGTGACCGGCGTAGCGCCGAGCAGGCGGCGGCACAGCAGATGCTCGAGCTGATGGGCGCGGTGGACGAATGAGTCGGCGGTTGGGCTCGAACCCGATGGATTTTCAGCGAAATCTCTGCGCAGAGGTGGCAGACCAGACATGAGTGACATCCTTCATTGCGGCTTCGTCGCGGTGGTCGGTCGTCCGAACGTGGGCAAGTCCACCTTGCTCA
>JAGRHX010000140.1 GCA_020444775.1 Gammaproteobacteria bacterium | reverse complement strand
TGCCGGAGTAGTCAGGCGCTCTTGTCGAACAATGGCACAGGTATCGCCGTCGGCCGAACCGGCCGTCGGCGATTGCTTTTTCATACCGGCTCGCGCGTAGCGAGCAGATCGTATTGCCGCCCGGCGCCGACCTTCATGAAATGTGCCAGTCCGGCGCCACGCAGCCGGTTCTTGATGCCGTCGACGTCGACCCAGTCCTCGTTGATCTCGAGAAACGCTTCCGCGATCCGTCCGGCAATGGAAGTTTTGAGCAACTGGTCGATGACCACGCTTTCATAGCCCTCAACGTCAATCTTGACGAGGATCGGCCTGTCGACCGGTTCGATCAGCTTTTCAAGGTCCCTGCCATCGATCATCGCGACCGATGCCCGCGTCTGTGCCACCGCCTTCAGCAGGTTTGAGCCTGCCAGTGTCGCAACGCCGCTGTGCCCTTCCTTCAATGCGATTTCAGCCACGCCATGACGTTCTCCGACCGCTTTCATAACCGGGATGCAGCGATCTGTGACGCCGTTCAGGGCGATATTCGCCTTCAGGAAGTCGAACGTGTGAGGGACCGGCTCGAACGCATAGCTGGCGACGCACAGCGGGTTCTTGGCCGCGCCGATTGCATAGAGTCCCTGATTGGCGCCGATATCCAGAAAGACAAACGGAACAGCGAATTTCCCGATCCGGTCCCAATAGAAGGTGCCATAGGCGCCACTGACATAGAATTTGAACGTCTCGTCATTGTAGTTGGCCGACAATTTCAACCCGTATGCGGTATCAACCACCGGCCGATCGAGCCGTCTCAGGAGCGCCAGTTTCGCATATGCGATACCCGCCCTGAGAAAGAGCGCGCTCCCTCTGAAACCGTCTCTGCCAAGGACCCTGAACACCCGCCTCAAAGTCGTCACGCGACGTTCCGCTTCCTGTCCGGCTTATCAAATCAAAGGCGCTCAACGCCCGCTATGTTCATGCCGTCTTGTCGCAGCCCGACCAGCGCGGCATGCCCATTTTCAGAGGGGGTGGGAGCGCGATTAGAGGCAGTGAAATCGAAAAGATCAAGCGGGATCTGGCGCGGCAGCGCCCCATGGATCGCAAGCCGCGCTCTACTTCATGGGCTTGTTGAAGTATTTCCTCGCCCTGAATTTCCGGCGGACAGCCATATCGCGGACAAACGCGAACACTGCAGACAAGTCTGGCAGAAAACCATAGTCCTTCAGCGCGCGCTCGGCCTGATTGATTTTGGTAACCGTCGCATTGTCGCGGTAGCGAAAATCCCTTGCGCGATCGAATTCGCCTTCGTTTTCGGTTGGCCGGGACTCCAGCGTACTGGCGGGACGGTTGACCTTGAAGGCAACGATGGATTCAAAGAATTCAACCGACCAGACGCGATGGTCCCGGTTCTCGGAAAACTTGTTAAATCGATGATTGATCACGTCTATCATGATCTTTGAATACTCGATGAAGGAGTATTTCCTCGGACCGAAGCCCTGCATGTAGGAAGTGTGCGTATCCTCCACGACGAGCATGCCGCCGTCCCCGATGTTTTCAAGAAGACATTCGACGGTCGTGATCTGCTGATCATAGGTGTGACCGCCATCATCGAGAACGATGTCGACAGCACCGATCTCATTCCTGAAAGAGGACCAGAACGCCTCATCCGATTGGCTGCCGATGATGATCTCGAAGCCGTGCTCCTCCCACTTCTTCGCATTCGGATTGAGGTCGACCCCGATTATCCTCGCCTCTGGCCCGAAGAAATCGCGCCACATGAACAGCGACCCTCCACCGAGCACCCCGATTTCGACAAATGTGACAGGTTTTCCGCGATACTTGTCGAACAGTTCGTCGTACACGCGGAAATATGTCGTGTGCTTGATGCTGCGAAACGGGCTTCGCATGTACGACTGATAGCTCGGGCTATCGTTCATGATCGCCTCACAGGACCGGCAAAGTTGCCGGTTCAAAGTCTAGCGCCGTAGCCCCTGTGGGCCACCAGGAATTTGTATCGCGTCGTCATCGCGCACTACAGATCATGTCCCGCGCTGGGCTGCATGCGCTTCATCGAAACGAAAGTTGGCGCGGATCAGGCTTATTGTCCAAACACGCCCGCTGCAGCCAGTTCAGCGGCACGCGCCTCATCGCAGCCCAGGATTTCGTCGAGAAACCATTGGTTGGCCTCACCGAGTTCCGGGCAGGCCTTCGGTGCGAGCAATGGCGTACCGTGGAGATCGAAGGGCGCCTTGACGTTGGGGACGGGTCGTCCGTTCGCACGCACGGCGTTGCTCACCGTCCCACGCGATCTGGCAACCGGAGATTCAAGCGCCTCGCCAATCGTGAAAGTGCGGCCAACCGGTACACCGGCTGTTAGCATTTCTCCCACGATCGTATCGCAGTCCATGGTGTTGAAGATCGCCGCGAGCTCCTCTCTGAGGGCATCGCCGTTGGCGCACCGGTCGGCATTGGTTGCAAACCGCGGATCGTCGACGAGCGCTGGCGCATCGATGCAGGCAGCGAGCTTGCGAAACGACCGGTCATTGGAGCAACTCAGATAGAAAGTGCCGTTGCTGGCGGAAAAAAGCCCAACCGGTTGCGACGTCGATGAATCGTTGCCCAGTCTGTTCGGGCTGCTGCCGGTCATCAGGTAGTTCATCGCAAAATAGCTTGATAGTGCGACGGCAACGTCAAACAGGGCGACCTCGACATATTGTCCTCGCCCAGTCTTCTCCCGCGTGTAGAGCGCGGCAAGAATCGCATTGAGCGCGGACATGCCCGACCCGACGTCGACAATCGGTGCCGCGATGCGGGTTGGTGGACCGTCAGCGGCCCCGTTGATCGAAAACAATCCGGCATCCGCCTGCACGACCGGGTCGAACCCGGGGCGCCTTGCGAATTCGCCTTGCCGTCCATATCCGCTGACCGAACAATAGATGAGGCGAGGATTGATGCTGCTGAGCACCTCGTAGGAGAGGTTGTATTTGTCGACGACACCGGTCGAGAAATTTTCCGCCACGATATCGCAGCTTTTCACAAGTTCATGGAGGACGCACTGGCTTTCTTCCAGGCGCAGATCGAGGGTCACCGATCGCTTGTTGCGGTTTACGAGCGCGAAGACGCTGCTGACACCATCGACCTGTGGTGCCAGATACCTCACATCGTCGCCGCGGCCGGGCTCCTCGATCTTGATCACCTCGGCGCCCATGTCGGCCAGCGTCATCGAGCAGAACGGTCCGGCAACCGTGCGCGCCAGCTCGAGCACGCGTATACCTTGAAGTGGCAGCGTCATGCTCGGCTACTCCGTGCGCTCACAGGCTCCACCGATCGGGTCGGCGAGCATCGAATCCGGCGGCGTGGCGGGCGCGAGCTTGGACACCACCTCGCGTCCGAACAGCTCGATGGCGCGCATCACCTTCTCGTGCGAGGGACCGTCAGGCTGACGGAAACGCATGATGAACCAGTCCACGCCGGCCTGCTCGATGTAGCGCCGGGCCGTGCGAACGCAGTCCTCGGGGGTGCCGAGCAGCAGCCGTTCGGTCACCACCTGCTCCTGCGCGTCGCGATCGTGTAGCTCTCGAAACCAGGCGTCGGCGCTGTGCAGCTCGCGCATGAAGCGTTGGAAGGACTCGATGGCAGGTCGGTACTCGGCGAACGCCGTGTCCCGGTCCTGCGCCACCCAGACGTCGCGTCGTAGCGCCACGGTGGCGCCGCGGCCGTGCACGGCGGCGCGTTCTCGATACAGCTTGGCCCGCTCGGCGACGCCGTCGACGTCGTAGAACGGAAAGCCGATCCATGCATCGCCGTAGCGCGCGGCGCGGTCGATGGCACGCGGCACCGCGCCACCCACCCAGATGGGCGGGTGCGGTTGCTGCACGGGCTTTGGATGTATGGATACGTCCTCGAAACTGTAGTGCTTGCCGTCGAAGCTCACATGGTCTCGGGTCCAGGCCTGCTTCAGGAAACGCAGGTGGTCTTCCATGCGGCTGGCCCGCTCACCGAGTGACACGCCGAAGGGATCGAAGTCACGTGGTGAGTAGCCGATCCCCAAGCCCAGGATCGCTCGGCCGCTGGAGATGACATCCAGCATCGCGCTCTCCTCGGCCAGATGCACCGGGTGATACAAGGGCGCCAGCAGCACGCTGGAGCCGACCCGGATACGCTGGGTGCGCGCGGCGATGGCCGCGGCCAGCATCAGTGGCGCGGGATAGTGACCGTTCGGGCTTTGATGGTGCTCGGCGATCAGGCACGCCTCGAAACCGACCGACTCGGCGAGCACTGCCTCCTCGCTGAGCTCTTCGAACAATCGATCGCGTGGCACCTGCCGATCGGATGCATGCAGGAACAGACCGAAACGTGCCATCGTCAAGCTCCTCGTGTTCGACGGCCGGGCGCAGGCCCTTGGTCCGGGGCCGTGATCCAGAGCCGTGGTCGGGTCGTGATCTCAGTCGGAACCGCCGACCGCGCCGGCGGCGGCGTGTCCCGGGACGGGTCTGGCCAGATGCCACAGCAGCAGCAGGAATGTCGCCAGCGCCACCGCGGTCACCGCGGCTTGCGGGAAGACCAGTCCGATCGCGGTGCACAGCAACACCGCTCGCTCCCAGGTGGCGAGGCGGCGAAGCAGGAACCCGGAGAAGCTGGCCGAGAACGGAATCGTGCTGAGCAGCGCCCCCGCGATGATCATCGCCACTGTCCAGGTCATGCCATCCGGCATCAGGATCGGTGTGTACACGAACAGCAGCGGCATGATGAACAGGAACATTGAATAGCGGAATGCTGCCATGCAGGTCTTCATCGGATCCGCCTTGGCGATACCTGCGCCGACGAACGCCGCGATGGCGACCGGTGGCGAGATGTTGGCGCTCTGACTGAACCAGAACAGCATCATGTGCGCCGCGAGCAGCGGCATGCCCATGGACTTCAGCGCCGGCGCGAACAGCACCGCGAGCAGCACGTACACCGCCGTCACCGGCATGCCCATCCCCAGCACGTACGAGAGCAACAGTGACATCACGATCGCGAGGAACATATGCCCGCCGGTGATATCGAGTATGGACGAGGTCAGCATGAAGCCGACGCCGGTCTGGAAGACCACCGAGACGATGATGCCGATCGCCCCGGTCAACGCCGCCACCACCAGCGCCGAGCCACCGGCCAGGCGGATGCCCTTGCCGATGTCCCACAGCACCTCGCGTCCCATCTCGCTGACGCGTTGCTCGCGTCTTCTTCGGCCGATGGCCCGAGCGCCCACCGACAGCACCAGGGTGGCGATGACCGCCCACCAGGCTGCTCGCGGTGGCGTGTAGCCGTCGACCATCAGATAGATGAGCAACACCACCGGCAGCACGAAGTACCAGCCCCGTCGCAACAGCGGGCCGAGATCCGGTCGGTCCTCGGCGCTGAGTGGTCTGATGCCGTGGCGTCCGGCCTCGGTGTAACAGGCGACCGCGACGGAGAAGAAGTAGATCAGTGCCGGCGCCACGCTGATCGCAACGATCTGCAGATAGGGCACGCCTGTGAGATCGGCCATGATGAACGCGCCGGCGCCCATCACCGGTGGCATGAACATGCCGCCGGTTGAGGCGGCAGGCTCGATGGCACCGGCGATATGTGGTGGATAGCCGGCTCGCTTCATGATCGGAATCGTGAAGGCGCCGGTGGCTGCGGTGTTCGCGGTCGCGCTGCCCGAGATCATGCCGAACATGGTGCTACCGGTAACCGCGGCGATACCCGGCCCACCGGGGAAGCGACCAAACAGTGCGAACGGCAGCTCGGTGAGCAGCACGCCGGCGCCAAAGGCCTCGAGCATCGCGCCGACGATCACGAACATCACGATGAAGGTCATGATCACGTTGAGCACGAAGCCGAAGATGCCGTTCAGCGAATAGATGCCGTTGATGAGCGTTGCCCAGCTCAACCCCTGATGGGCGAAACTCTCGATAGGGAAGTGGTTGCCGAACAAGCCGTACAGCAGCGCCAGCGCGCTCACCAGGGTGACCGCCCAGCCCAACGCGCGTCGCGCGGCTTCGAGCGAGATCAGCACCGCGGCGCTGCCGAACACCAGATCCGCCGGTGTTGGGGCGCCGATTCGCGCCATCAGGGGTCTGAACTCGACGATCCAGTAGCCGATGGCCAGGGTGCTGATGACGACCAGCAGCCAGTCGTACCACGGTACACGTGGGCCGTCGGCGGCAGGCATCGCCGGATAGCGGATCAAGACCATCGCGTAGACGATGACCAGGAACAGGCCGCGACCGTACTCGGTGGTGACACGGCCGAGAAACGCGGGGCCGGCGTGATAGAAGACCAGCCCGACCAGCGCGAAGCACAGCGCCAGGTAGATCCGATCGTGCCAGCCTTCGAGCTCTCGCGGCGAAGGCAGATCCATGATTCTGGCGATGATCTGACGCATGACGAACCAACCTCCCCGTGGTTGCCGGGGTAGCCGAGGTCTGGCAGTGGGGCGGACAGGCCTGACCGGGCCGACGAGCGCGGCCGGTCAGGCGTCCAGTTCAGTCGTTCGACTCAGGCGTCGGACTCAGTCGCCCAATGCGGGGGCCGGGATCGACACCCCGGTGCTCTTCCAGAACCGTTCCGCGCCGGGATGCAACGGCACCAGCAGCCCGCTCAGCGGGTCCTTGTTACGTGGATAGAATCCATGTGCCTTGAAAGCCGTTTGCATGTGGTCGACCATGCCCTGGGAATTCACCAGTCGCACGAACTCGTAGACGTCGTCATCGGGCACGTTCTTGTTGACGATGAAGTAGCTGCCTACCCAGATCGTGTTGATGGGCTCCGGTTGCCAGTCATAGGTGCCGGCGGGGATGGTCATCTTGCTGACCGAGGGCATCTCCTTGAGCTTGGCGGCGTCGTCGGTGATCACGCTGACATCGAGCACCCGAAGCGGCACCCGAGTGTTGAGCTCCTGTGCAAAGCCCGCGGGCAATCCGATCATGCCGCGTGACATGCCGACGATGTCTCGATTCGAGACCATGTCGCCGAGCTGGTCGAAGGGCAGCTCGACCACGTCCACCTTGTCGATGAGGCCGAGCTGGGTGAGCACGTCCTTGCAGATCTGGGTGGCGCTGGACCCGGGGGCGCCGCAGCCGAAGGCCTTGCCGGCGAGGTCCGCGAAGCTGTTCACGCCGGAGTCCTTACGGACCATGAAATGCATGACGATGGCGCCCAGATCGGGGCCCGCGGTACGGATGTCGCGCAACGCCTCCGGAAACGGCTCGCGGCCGTTCCAGGCGTTGGGCAGGTCGAGCGTCGTGCACATGCCGAACTTGATGTCGCCCCCGCCCACACGGCGGCAGTTCTCGGTGCTGCCGTCGGTGGACAGCGGAGTCAGGCGTATCTTCTCGGAGTTCCGGTTGATGTATTCGGCGGCGGGTGAGAAGAGCCGGTAGTAGCCGCTGGTCGGCGATCCCGTGGCGACCGCGTAGCGGGTCTGCGCTTGGGCATCGTTCACCAGGCCGGTTGCGCCGCCCAGCGCAAGGCCGAGCCCGACCGCAAGGGTCGCGGCGCCGCGAATGCATGCAAACATGGTGGTCCTCCCAGGCCGGCGCGGACACGCAGCGGCCGTTCGATGGTGGTTGTCGTCGTTTATCGTTCTGAACGCGTGCTGCTCGTCATGAGGCGGCATTCGTGGCGTCTGCCTCTCGGGTCTGTGCGTGCCGTTGTCGTAGCACCGGCATCACGTCCCGTGCAAACCGTTCCATGGACTGCATGGTCTTCTCGTGTGACAGCATGCCGAGTGCGAACTGACACATGAGATGGTTGAATCCCAGACCGTCGTGCAGGTCGATCAGTCGCCGGGTCACGTCCTCGGCGCTGCCGACCAGCATCTGATGACGGGTCGCGAAATCGTAGTCGATGTTGCCGAGCTTGGAGAAAGCCCTTCGGTAGTATGCATATTGGTCCGGTAGATCGTCCCACTGGGGTGGGCGCACGATCCGCTCCTGCATGGCGAAGAACCAGCGGATCGGTTCCTCCATGTCCGCCCGGCAGCTGTGTTCGTCCTCGCCGACATGGACGATGCGCAGCAGCGGATTCTTGTCCGGTGGCGGACGACCGGCCTTGCGCAGCGCATCCTGGAACAGGGCATCGTCACGTTTCAGCTGCTCGAGCGTCTTGGTCGCCGCGCTCAGCCTGTAGAAGCCGTTCTCGGCAATCCAGGCAATGGTCTGTGGACTGACACCGGCTACCCAGATCGGCGGATGGGGTTGCTGCAGGGGTTTGGGGTCGACGCTGAGATCGCGGAACCGATAATGCTCACCTTGGTAGTCGAAACGGTCCTCTACGAAGGCCTTGCGGATGATGTCCACGCTTTCCAGGAATCGCGTGCGGCTCTCCTCCATGGACAGATTGAAGCCCTGGAACTCGTGCCACTGATAGCCGCGGCCGATACCGAGGTCCAGGCGTCCATCGCTGAGCTGATCGACCAGCGCTGCCTCCTCGGCGACCAGAACGGGATTCCAGAATGGCAGGATGATGACGGCGGTGCCGATACGCACGCGCCGCGTACGGGCCGCGACGTGCGCGGCCATGGTCAGCGTGCTGGGACACTGGCCGTAAGGCGAGAAGTGGTGCTCAGCCAGCCACACGGCATCGAAGCCGAGCGCTTCCGCATGCTCGATCTGTTCGAGCGCCTGTCGATATACATCCGCCTGTGACCGTCCCTGTGGGCGGGAAAGCAACAACATGGCCCCGAATTCCATGGTGAACCTCCAGGGTCTGGGGCGGAATGTGGCCGGAAAACGCGTGCAACGACGAGATGCATCCGCGCGGATGAGGCGACCATCCAACCGATGCTAGCAAAGTGATTCCGCGCGGCGCAATCGAATGTCGAAGGTGGACGACTGGTGGAGGCCGCACTTTCATGATGTGCCGCGGCGATCAGTTCTTCATTCGACCCCTTCTTCCTTCGACGTTCACGCAGATTCCGGCCGGATACTGCCCGTTGTTCGTTCTTTTGTATCGGGTCGATGTCACGATGTGTGCTGAACAGCCGTGACGCGTTGGGAGCGCGGTCCGAGGGGCGGTCGGTAGCGTCGCCGGGCAAGCCCCGGCGACGGTTCCACCGTTATCGTGGGGTCAGAATGCCTTTTCCAGACCCGGACGCCACTTGTTCTTGGGCACGAAGCCGGAACGCTCGGCCGCGCGAGGCGCCTTGACCCAGAGCTGTCGGTCCGGGTGCATGCCGGCGCCATGAATGGCCGACACTGCCGAGCGCCGCATCCGATTCAACAAACGGGTGTCGGCCATGCCGCAGGACGGATGCATGCCATCATTTGCATCCACCGTCTTCTGCCATGCGGCTTTGCGCGCCTGCAACAATCCGGCGTCCTCGAGCGCCGGACAATTGAGCTCGTTGCTGTTCAGATCGACGACGATCTCATCGCCATCCTCGATGAACGCAATTGGCCCCCCCAGCGCCGCCTCTGGACCGACATGCCCGATCACCAGCCCGACCGAGCCGCCTGAGAAGCGCGCATCGGTCATCAGCCCGACGACGATGCCACGCTCCCGGCACAAGGTGGTGATACGCGAGGTCGAATCGAGCATCTCCGGCATGCCCGGCGCACCGCTCGGGCCCTCGTAGCGGACGATCACCATGTCGTGATTGGCAAAGCGCTCGGGATGCTCGGCCAGGGCGTCGAGCAGTCCACGCTCGCCGTCGAATACCCGTGCGCGGCCACGGAAGACATTGTCTTCCAACCCACCCTCGACACCGGCGAGCTTGAGCACGGCGCTGAACGCCGGTGACAGATTGCCGCCCAGCACGCGCAGCCCGCCGGTTGGTTTGTAAGGGTTCTGCACGGTATGCACGACATCGCCGTCCGGTGCCGGCGGGTTCAGCCGGGCCACCTGCTCGGCCAGCGTCTCGCCGGTGCAGGTCAGGGTCTCGCCGTTCAGCAGACCGGCCGCCAGCAGCTCCTTGACGATCACCTGGACGCCGCCTTTCTCATCGATGTCGACCATCGAGTAGCGGCCGAAGGGACGGGCATCGACCAGCACCGGCACCATGTGCTGGGACAGATGGTTGAATTCCTGCGGTGTCATGATTTCCCGCCAGAAGTCCGCGAAGCCCGCGGCGCGCGCCAGCTCCGGCGCGTGTAGCACCACGTTGGTCGATCCGCCGATAGCCATCGCGACGATCACGGCGTTGCGCAGCTCATCACGGGTGACGATGTCACGCGGCGTGATGCCCTTGTCGATCATCATGCTCAGGTGATCGACCAGCTCGTCCGGGAAGGACTCGACCCGACGCGGGTCGTCCGACGGGGCGGCCACCATGTGCAGTGGTTGCATGCCGACCACGCCGATGAAGGTCTGCATGGTGTTGTAGGTGAACATGCCGCCACAGCTTCCGTAGCCGGGGCAGGCTTCGCAGGCGATGCGCTTCTTCAGCGCCTCGTCCGGATTGCCCGCTGCCTGGAAACCGCTGACGATATCCAGCAACTCGCCGGTCACCGAGTCCCGGCCCGGGTGGATCGGACCATCGGACATGATGATGGCCGGTCGGTTGTGCTCGAGGATCGCGGCCAGCGTGCCGACCGGCGGCTTGTCGCAGGCAACCACGGCGATGGTGCCCTCGAGCCCGCTCGCGCTGAGGTGCTCGCAGACGCCGTCGTGGGTGACCTCGCGCCCGATCAGCGAGTAACGCATCTCGCGGGTGCCATTGCGCATGCCATCGGAGGTGGCCACCGTGTACTCCGGCTGCACCAGCCGCATGGCGAGCTGGCCGCTCTCCCGGCCGATGCGGCGACGCAGACAGGCCTGGATGACCTCGACCTTGTGCTGCACGCCCAGATAACACTGGCTGTCGCCTTTGTTACCGATGACGCCCACCGAGGGCGCATGCGCGAGCTCGATATCGGTACCGATCTCGCGGGCGATGCCGTAGGTCTGGGCGCTACGGCCGGGGTTGGTGTCGATGAGTACAGGGGGTGACTGGCTCGGCATGAACGGATCCTCGACATGAAGGGCTTCGCCGGCATGGCCACGAGGGACCCCCGCGAAGCCAGACGACGGTTGACCGGGCATTGTAGCGCGGCTGACGTCAGTGCACGGAGGCCGCCGTGCATCGCTCCCAGCCTGGTCCCCCAGCTGCGCACGTTCTGCCTCGTTGCGGGCATCTGGTTCTTGGAATGGCAGCCGGGGTTCTGTCACGCCGGGTCACCCTGTAGGTGCTGAGCGTCGCCGATGGCGGGGCGCCAGCCCCGAATGCCATGCCTGACGGCGTCGCTCAGGCGCAGCGTCCGGGGTACTGCCTTGCACCTGGCATGGTGCTCGCATCGATGATCCCGGAACGCGCATGCCGTCAATCCCATCGCCGTGCGCCGCTCGGGCGTGCCGACCGTCAGTCGGTCTCGAGGCGTGGTGTGCCGTTCACGATGTGTGCAGCGAAGGCATCCAAGCGGAGCTCGCCATGAATGACGTCTACCAGAACATAGAGGCCTGGATCCCGCACCTCAAGCGCTACGCACTGAGCATCACCCGGGATTCCACCGAGGCTGACGACCTCGTGCAGGACAGCATCGAGCGGGCGCTGTCTCGATCTTGTCAGTATCGATCTGGAACCAATCTGCGCGCGTGGCTGTTCGCGATACTGCACAACCTGCATGTCTCGAATCTCAGACGTCCCAGTCACAACGCGGTGCACATCGACATCGACATCGCGTCCCGATCCTTGCCGAGCAGACAGCCTGACCAGGAGCAGGAGGTGCATCTGCAAGTGCTGTCCAACGCGCTCCGCCAGCTGCCCGGTCATCAGGTTGCCTTGATCGAGCGCGTCGCGCTGGGCGGCGAGTCCTACGAGGAGATTGCCGATTCGGAGGGTATCGCGGTCGGTACCGTCAAGTCGCGGGTATCACGTGGTCGGCGAGCGCTGCGTCGAGCGCTGGATGGTGTCGACCCGCTTGCGTAGTCGTTGGCGAGATGTCGCCATTGGAAGGCTCAGAGTGAGCGCCGTAGACCACGGTGGTATCGGTAGGACACCATACCCAGCTCCCTGGTCATCACATGCAAGACCCGCATGTTCGTCTACTGCTGGCAGCATCGGGCCAGTCGGGCGAGCCCACCGCCGGTCGCAGCCTTTGTGTGTATCTCGTGTCGATGAAATCCCGGAGGCATTCATGCGAGACCAACGCACATGCCGACGCTCGGTTCCCAAGTGTGGCTTCTGCTCCGACCGGTATGCGCGGGTGCGCCGCGCACATTGACCTCGTGGACCGTGATGTCGTCGGCGTGCGTGGTGCTCTGTGTCTTGCTGAAATGCCCGGCCTTCGACTTCCCGAACCCGAACACGCCCGCGGTAAACCGGAATCTCGAACCGCCATTGGTTGTCAGCAACCAATGGCGGTTCAAATGATCCGCGCGATGTCCGGATGTACGTGTACCGACCCGACTGGTCTTGCGTGTGGCCGGTCCGCGGCGTGGCTCGTTGTCACACGGTCGTATCAATGCGACAACAAGGTCGTCACGACCGGATGCGCGAGGATCTCGCGGGTGGTGCCGCCAAACACGAGCTCGCGTAGTCTCGAATGGCCGTACACGCCCATCACCAGCAGATCCACATCCTCCTCTCGGGCCACGCTGCAGAGCTGCTCGGCCGCGGATTGTCCGTTCCTGGGGACATGCAGTGCCCTGGCCGGTACCCCGTGGGCCTCGAGGTGCGCCGCCATGTCCGGCAGCACGTCCGGGCTGTCCGCGGCGACGGTCTCGGCAGCCGCCTCGGTGGCACTCGCGTCGATGGTCGCGACGATGACCTCGTCGGCTCGGGTCAGCAACGGCAGCGCATCGTGCGTGGCGCGGGCGGCCTGGCGCGAGCCGTTCCAGGCGACGAGCACCCGTTTGCCCAGCGTCGGCGGAGCCTCGGCAGGACAGAGCAGCACCGGGCGTCCGGATCGGATGGCGACTTCGGGCGCTCTTTCGAAGGTGTAGGTGCCGGTTCCGCCGTCCTCGGGCTGTGAGAAGGCCATGAGGTCCATGCGACGCCAGATTTCGTCGAGCGCCGAGTGGGGCAGGCCGTCGGCCGACAGCCAGGCAACGGTGTTGGGCATCGACGCGGTGCCATCGCGTCTGCCCCTGTCGACGAAGTCCGAGAACCAGGCCCGTACCCGTTCCTGTGATTCGACCCGGCGACGATTGAGCTCGCTGGCAAGATATGCAGTGCCTACGCCGGCGCCTACCGGGTGTCCATACGGTAGTGCCGCGATGGATACCGAGACGTCGTCTTTCATCGCGTACACGCGTCCGCCGTGCGCCGCGGCCAGCTTGCAGGTTGTCGTCAGCAACGACTCGTCCCGTTCGGCACGCCCGCTGAGATTGACCAGAATGTCTTTGTACATGAGGCTTTCCAGATGGATCATGGCCCGATCGACCGTCGCCCCAACCGACAGTCGCCCCAATCGTCAGTGCCTGGTGCCGTCCTTGACGGTCCACGCGCATTCATCAGCACCAACGCACGTGACGGGTCCCGGTTCCATTGCGACCCTTCGGGCCCTGCCGATGACATGCGGGGCATCACCGTAGTGCTCGGGAGCGATGCCAGATGCATCGATACACAAGACAGCGAATCGCGACGAGATGGGGGCGCTCCAACCCGGTGTGCTCGGCCAATCAGCGCGCGGCATGCGACTTGCAGATAAGGTGACTGCGGAACTCACGCAATGCACGACCAAAGGTGCAGCCGAACCCTGGCCGATGCATGGGGGACCGGCCAAACCCGGGGGGACCGGCCAAACCGGTGCCGAGCCCGGTCAGGCAATGTGGTCAGATGATGCAGTCAGACGCGGAGGGTGTGATGAACGAAACCCACCATGAGCAGCGTGTCCGTGAGCTTGCCTATAGGATCTGGCAGGGCCGGGGCATGCCCGAGGGACGCGCCGAGGAGATCTGGTTCGAGGCCGAGCAGCGGGTGCTGAACGGCGGGGACGACACTGTTGCGGGCGAATCGGTGATCCGTCCAGCCGGGACGTCGGCGATGCGCTCGAGACCGCCGAGCTGGGACCAGGTCGACGAGGCCGCGGACGAGTCCTTTCCGGCCAGCGATCCGCCCGGCTACTGAACGGCCCCTATCATCGGCTGGCCCTGGTCGGCGTATAGAACGCATGATCCAAATTGGCTCGGGCCAAAGTCGGGCTGGCAGGTGAGGGGACGTCAAGCGAGCGGCAAGTCGCATGAGGGCAAAGCATGAACAGCCGGGGAGCGTCCAGAGCACGATTGCTGATGTGCGCACCGGAGCATTTCGGTGTCGAGTACGTGATCAACCCCTGGATGGAGGGCAACGTCGGTCAGGCCTCGTCATCGGTCGCATGTCGCCAATGGCGGATACTGCACGACACGCTGGCCAGACAAGCCGACGTGGCGCTGTTGCAACCCGTCGCCGGGCTGCCGGATATGTGCTTCACCGCGAACGGTGGCTTTGTCATCGACACACGCTTCGTCCCGTCGGTGTTCAGCGTGGTGCAACGAGCACCGGAGGTGGCGCATGTGCAGGCCTGGTTCGAGGCGCAGGGCTTTCAGGTCCTGCAGTTGTCACAGGACCATCCGTTCGAGGGTGAGGGTGACGCCCTGCTCTGGCCTTCAGACGAAGGCAGCGGCTTGTTGTGGGCCGGATATGGCGTTCGAACCGGACTCCAAGCCCACCGCGAGCTGTGCGAGCTGCTCAATCTGGAGGTGATCTCGCTACGTCTGGTGGACGAGCGTTTCTACCATCTGGACACCTGCTTCCTACCCCTGCCCGACGCTCGCGTCATGTACTACCCGGCGGCCTTCGACGAGGCATCCTTGCAGCGTATCCGGAGCCGGGTGCCGGCCGAAAGACGGTTGGAGATCGGTCATGAGGATGCCGCCGGATTTGCATGCAATGCAATCCGGCTGGGCTCGACGCTGGTCCTCAATCAGGTCTCCGAAGCGCTGGCACGACGTCTTCGTGCATGGGGCTACGAGCCCATCGTCGTTGCCTTGAGCGAGTTCCTCAAGGCGGGTGGCGCGGCAAAGTGCCTGGCGCTGTTGCTGGCCCAGGAGAGTGCAGCACAACCGTCGTCACGCCCGCCCCTGGTCTCGCCGATCCGCAACGCCGCGCTGGAGATGCAGGGACATCTGCTCGACACCGGCAAGTTGAACAGCATGCTCGACGTCATATCGGTCGCCGGGGGCAGCTTCACCATCGACCAGCTGCGGGCCGGCGGCCGTCGTGACCAGCCATCCTATGTGCGCCTGAGTGTCAGTGCCCCGGACGAGCAGTGTCTGGAATCGATTCTGGAGCGCCTGCGCGGGCATGGCGCCAACGTTGCCCACGAAGTCGCTGATGCGCGGCTGGTGGAGGTTCGTGCGCCGGGGGTGGCGCCGAGGGATTTCTACAGCACGACCATCTATCCCACCTCGGTGCGGGTGCAGGGGCAATGGCTGCGTGTGCAGAACGAGCGGATGGACGGGGTGATCGTGGTTTCGGAAGAAGCCGCGCGGCACCAGGCCCGTTGCGTGCTGATGCGTGACCTGCAGGTCGCCGACCGGGTGGTCTGCGGTGTCGAAGGTGTGAGGGTTCGCACGCCGGATATGCGGCGCGCCGAGGCGGAATTCGGCTTCATGACCGCGGCGGCCTCGAGCGAGCGCCGCGTGGCCGGGGCCATCGAAGAGCTGGCCTTGGAGATGCGCAGACTACGTGCGCGTGGCGGCAGGACCGTGGTCGTGGCCGGCCCGGTAGTGGTGCATACCGGTGCTGGTCCGTCCCTTGCTCGGCTGATCCGCGCCGGCTATGTTCAGGCGCTGCTCACCGGCAATGCCCTGCCGGTTCACGACATCGAGTCAAATCTCTATGGCACCTCGCTGGGTGTGAACCTGCGCCACGGGGTCGGTGTCGAGGGGGGACACCAGCATCACCTGCGCGCGATCAACACGATTCGAGAAGCAGGCTCGATCCGCGCCGCGGTCGAGCAGGGCATTCTAAGCGGCGGCGTGATGTTCGAGTGCGTGCGCCAGCAGATACCCTATGTGCTCGCGGGCTCAATCCGCGACGATGGTCCACTGCCCGAGACGGTGATGGATTTGATCGAGGCACAAAGAGAATATGCGCGAGCCATTCGTGGCGCCGATCTGGTCCTGATGTTGTCTTCGATGCTACATGCGATTGCCACAGGCAACATGACTCCGGCCGGTGTGCATCTGGTGTGTGTGGATATCAATCCGTCGGTCGTGACCAAGCTCGCCGACCGCGGCAGCGTGGAGTCCACCGGAATCGTCACCGATGTCGGTCTGTTCCTCGACCTGCTCGCGCGCTCGCTTTGCCCGGAGACTCTAGACTAGCGTCGGCGTGTGCTTCACTCGTTCCGACGCATGTCCGCCAGACCCGGGCACGGGCGTGGTGTCCAGGTCCGAGCGCTGCGCGGATGGGCCGGATGTCTCGAGGAGGTTGAACACCGAGTTCACCAACCCGATGTGTGAGAATGCCTGCGGGAAATTGCCCAGCAGGCGTTTCCTCGTCGGGTCATATTCCTCCGATAACAGACCCAGGTCGTTGCGCAGCGACAGCAGTCGATCGAGCAACGCCCGCGCATCTTCGCGCCGCCCGATCAGCGCATAGGCGTCGACCAGCCAGAAACTGCAGATCAAGAACGTGCCCTCCTGGTCGCTGAGCCCGTCGTCGGTGGTCTTTGAGCTGTAGCGCAGCAACAGACCATCACGCATCAGGTCATGCTCGACGGCTTCGACCGTGCCCCGATAGCGTGGATCGTCCGCGGCGATGAAGCCGACAGGTGCTAGTAGCAGAAGCGATGCATCCGTCTGGTCCGATTCGAAGCTCTGCTTGAAGGTATTGCGCGCAGGGTTGAAGCCCCGGGTCAGGATCTGCTCGCGTATCTCGTCGCAGATCTGGCGCCAGCGGTCTGCCGGTCCGTCCAGACCCCAGCGCTCGACCGCCTGCGCGGCACGGTCGAACGCCACCCAGGCCATGGCTTTCGAATAGACGAAATTCTGCGCCGGGCCGCGGATCTCCCAGATCCCCTTGTCTGGCTCGCGCCACAAGCGTTCCAATCTGGTTATCAGCACCTTCTGAAAATGCCAGGCGTCGTGCTCCGGTCCGAGGCGAGACTTGCGCGCCATGTGTAGTGCGTCCATCAACTCACCGTAGACATCCAGCTGACGCTGATCAAAGGCTGCGTTGCCGACGCGCACCGGCCGGCTGCCCGCGTAGCCTTCCAGCCAGTCCAGGGTTTGTTCGGTCAGACGCTTCTCACCACGTAGCCCGTACATGATCTGGGTCTGACTCGGCTCACCCGCCGCGGCTCGCAGCAGCCACTCCCTGAAGGCCTGAGCCTCGCCGAAGTAGCCGGTGTTGGCCAGCGCGTAAAGAGCAAAGGTGGCATCCCGGAGCCAGCAGTACCGGTAATCCCAGTTTCGGTCCGCGCCCGGTTCCTCTGGCAATGAGGTGGTAGGTGCCGCGACGATTGCGCCGCTGGGATGGTAGGTGAGCGTCTTCAGGGTTATCACCGAGCGGGTCACCGCATCACGCAAGCGTTTGTCGGCGATGGAATCGAGCCGACATACACCGGACCAGCGCTGCCACCAGGCAATGGTATCGGCAAGCTGGACCGCGCGGTCGCCAATGAAGTGAGGCCTGCGGGTGTGAGGGTGATAGGCGAGGGTGAACGGTAGTGAGTCGCCTTGCTCTACCGTGAATCGCGCGACCGTACGGTGGTCCTCGCCATGCAAGGCCACTGGTGTCACGAACTCTATCGCATGGGGGCCTGCAACCGCGTGGATGCCGTAGTCGCGCTTGCGTACCCAGGGTACGGTCTTACCGAAGTCGAAGCGCATCACTCCGTCCAGATCCATCTCGACCCGTCCCTCCAGACCACGGACGATACGGACCAATTCGACAATCTCGGGATCGTCGCTCAACGGCAGGAAATCGGTGACGGTCACCGTGCCCTGCGCGGTCGAGAACGTGGTCTCGAGCACCGGCGTGCCCGGCACGTAGCGACGGGAGACATGGTTCTGCGAAGCCGACGACGTGTCTGCCGGCGCGATTCGCCAGCGGCCGTTGTGCTGGTTGCCGATCAGCGCCGCGAAGCAGGCATCCGAGTCGAAATCGGGCAGGCACAGCCAGTCTATGGAGCCGTCCCGACCGACCAGGGCTCCGGTGACCATGTTGCCGATGAATCCATAGTCCTCGATTCGCGCGCTCATGGTCGCCTCACTTCGTGCTGCTTGAAGAACCCTTCCAATACTACCGTTGCTGTCACCTCGTGACGTTACGCGGACGATGTCGGGTCGTGTCAAAACGTTCATGCATGGCGATCGCGCAACCCGTCACCGGTTCCATGCACTTGTCAGCATGGATGCGAATTGCTGCACGCGCGCGGGCCGCCATGGATGGTCGAGCGGGAACCCATTACCAAGAACAACGTTGATCGGGGCAAAAAATGCCCTGGCGGCCGCGTGCCCTGAATCTGGCCTCCTGCCGAAGCGGGGCGCTCGGCCAATGTCGGGTGGCTTCCAGATGTTGGCGCATCAC
>JAGRHX010001495.1 GCA_020444775.1 Gammaproteobacteria bacterium | reverse complement strand
CGGTCGCTTCGCTCCTCGCCTCTTGACTGGTCCCGGTCGCGCCTTCGGCGCTCCTAGCCTCTTGTTGCCTGACCCGCCAGATGGCCATCGCTCTGGCCTTGACCCGCGAGAAGCCGCCGTCGAAGCGTACCAGCCAGTCGCCGCCGTCCCAGATCGCACCCCATTGCCGGTCGATGCTGGCGGCGCTGCCTATGACCCCGACATCGCCGGTTCGAGCTGTGGCCGTGCGAGGCAAGCCCAGCATCGTCGCCCTTGCATCGATCATGGGCGCCATGCCCCCATGGCCGGCCAGGATGGCGCGGTAGCCCGCCTCGTCGTGATACACGCCCCGAAGTCCGGCCGCCGGGTCGCGATGGCCGAGCGTCACCAGCCAGTCCGCCAGCGTCATCACGCAATCTACCGAGCCCGGCCGCCAGCGGCGGCCTGCATTGCGTTTCTGGAATTCCGACAGGAGCGCATCGATCGTCGCCATGGCCATCAGTTCCAAACCGGCCAGTTGATGGTCTTCTGTCCGAGGCTCGGCACCCGCTCGCAGAACCGGTCGGCATCGGCCTCCGGATTGAGGCGGGCGGCGCGCACCCGCTGGTCGACATCCGACAACACCGCGCCATTGGTCAGCGACCGCAGCGCGAAGCGGTTGGTGCATTCGATGATGATGGCCGAGCGTATTTGCCGGTCCTGGACCGCGTCGTCGAAGCGCAGATTGTCTATCCGCCCGGTGAACTTCACCTCCGGTTCGCCAACCGGCTGGTCGGTGTCGTCACAGTCCTGGATCAGGATGCGAATCACGGAGTCGATGACGTTGCCGTCCTGCATGTCCTGCCAGATGCCGTCAGCCAGATCGCGCGCCACTCCGGATATGCCGAGCTCCAACGTCCAGGCCTCGGCATTGATCGCCGTCTCGATCGCGTCCAGCGCGTCATCGCCTAGCACGCAGGAACGCCAGACATTGCCATCGGCATCGAGATACGGGCCGGAGCCTTCCCACAGCCGCAGCGTCCCGGTCGGGAAGTCGATGCGGGCCAGCACCTTGAGGCTGCGCACGACCGTCATCAGATCAGCCCCGCAGCGAGATCGGACCAGTAGTCGACCGCCTCGACGAAAGCGACGGAGGGCGTGTCGTAGCGGACATTGTTGAGGCTGGCATCCATGCCGTTGTCCTCCGCAAGGCGGCACAGGCAGGTCGGCTCGTCGAATTCCAGGTCGGCCCCGGCCGGGATCGCCGCCCTTGCAGCCGGCGTGATCGGCACCGTCCAGGTGTCGCCGTCGACCAGGGTCGCGGGACCTGTCTCATAGAGCGCGTGGTCGTGGGAGAACCGGACGCCGACCAGATTGGCGTCGGCATGGACGATCTCCAGCCGGACCGAGGTCGCGCCGATCGCCACCGCGTCGGCCATGCGAACCGCGATCGCGCCCTGGCGATATTGCGAACCGTCGCCGAAGGTCGCACCGTCGCCATGCGTGGTCAGCGTCACCGGCTCGTAGGAGCCACTCGCAAAGGGCGCCGTGGAGAACGACCAGATCGGGATGGCGATCAGGCCGGAGCGGCCCGACAGGGCGGTGCGGATGGCGCTCCAGACCTGCCGTTGCTGCCGAGTGTGAAGTTCCACCTTCTCCAGGCCGATCGACCAGTAGCCGCGATCGGTGCGCGTCGCCGGCTCGATGCCGCCGAGCGAACGGCCGCCCGAGCGGGTGAACGGCACCGGGTTGATGGTGGTGCGCGCCGGCATCAGCAGCTGTCGGGGCCAGACGAGGGTGCTCATAGCCGGTAATCGCCTCCCGCGACCTCGCGCTGGTAGCGGCCGATCGTCGGCATGACGTTGGCGTTGGACTGGCGCACCGCCTCGCCGACGATGCGCGGCGAGGC
>JAGRHX010001494.1 GCA_020444775.1 Gammaproteobacteria bacterium | reverse complement strand
GCACCTGCACCGGCGAGCACGGTGTGGGCTACGGCAAGATCAAGTATCTGCGCGCCGAGCATGGTGAGGCGGCGATATCCGTGATGCGTCAGCTCAAACAGGCGCTGGATCCGGACAATCTGATGAACCCGGGCAAGATTCTCTGAGCGACACGACCCGCTCCGAGCGTTTATCGTGCCCTGGCGCGTTGTTTGCTAGGACTCTGCACAGAAGTTCGAAGAACCCGGCGAGGCCGCCCTCGTCATTGCAGAGGTACCCGATGGCAACTCAATTCATGGTGAATCAGCAGATCGAAGCAGCCGGCTCGGGCCGGGGTATCCGTCGCCGCGGCAGGACCATGCTCGGACCGTGCGGAATCGGGGTGACCGCGACCTTGTGGGGCCTCTCGCTGGCCGGTGCGACGGTCGCGCACGTCGGTGGTGAGCCGCACGCGCATCCGCACGCCATGCCGGCTTCGATGAGCGAGCCGGTCTGGTCGACCCTGATCGGTATGGCTCAAGCGGCCGCGGCGCCGACCGTGATGGTCGTGGTCGGTCTGGTCGGCATCACCTTGTTGAGACGTTGGCTGGGTGCCAGACGCGGCTGAGACGGTGTCAACCGCGGCCTGCACGCCATCGATGCACGGTTGGCGGGCGAGCCTGCATCTGGGCTTTGCGCCGGGACGCGGCCGCACCGATCTGGTGCGGCGCGAGCATCAAGGCCCTTTGATGGTGCAACGGCCCTTTTATCCGGAGCTCGGGGTCGGCGCGTCTTCAGGATCGCAGCGAGCGCATGTCCCAGCGCATGTCTATATCTTGCATCCTCCGGGCGGTGTCGTCGGCGGCGACGCGCTCGAGATGGACGTGGCACTGGCAACCGGCTCGCATGCGTTGTTGACCACCCCGGCGTCGGCCAAGCTCTATCGTTCCGGCGGCGCGACGGCCACGCTCGAGACCCGCTTGGCGGTCGACCCGGGCGCTGTTCTGGAATGGCTACCGCAACCCAGCATCGTGTTCGATGGCGCCCGTGCGCGTGCCCGTACCCGGATCCGACTGCAGTCGGGCGCACGATTGCTGGGCTGGGAGGGCTGGGCCCTGGGCCGGCCGGCCTGTGAGGAGCGTTTCTCGAACGGAATGTTGTCGACCGATCTGGAGCTGTGGGTGGACGAGCGGCCATTGCTCATCGAGCGGCAGCGGATCAATGGCGACGATGCCGTGCTGAATGCGATGCTCGGCCTGTCCGGCCGCGCCATGTTCGCCACCTTGCTGGCCACACCCGCCGAGCAGGACACGCTCGAGCGCGGACGCGATGTCGTGCGAACACTGCTCGCCGAGCAGCGCCCCGCCGGTCTGCAGATGGGCGTCAGTCTCATCGGCGAGCTGCTGGTGGCGCGCGTCGTCGCGTCCAGCCTGCAGGGCATGCAGCGTGCGCTGGTCGAGCTGTGGACGGCGTTGCGGCCGCTGTTGCTGGGGCGCCCGGCCTGCGCGCCGCGCATCTGGGCGACTTGAGCCGGCCAACCCGGCGCACCGATGTGTCACCATCCTGGCCAGGCCCGGCTTTGCGATGCCGGGCAGGTCGCCCCAGTCCCCGATCGTACAGGAGCGGAGATCTATCGATGGAGCTCTCACCGAGAGAGAAAGACAAACTGCTGATCTTCACGGCCGCGCTGC
>JAGRHX010000139.1 GCA_020444775.1 Gammaproteobacteria bacterium | reverse complement strand
GAGCCTTCCTCGTCCTCGGCGAAGCAACAGCTCAGCTTGCCCGGGTTGCCGATACAGGCGCGATCCACGCCTTGCGGCTTGCCGCCGCCGACGTTGCGCACGATGAGCTGCAGAGCACGGCCGATGCTCATATTGGCCCGGTTGCCCTGACCGAGCACGTTGCCCTTGGCGTTCATGCCGATCTGGTTGCGCGCCGGTCCGTTGACGATAAGCACCGGGCCCACGTACATGGTGGTCGCGAGCACGCCGTGCATCGCGAACTCGTCTTCCAGCACCGCCTCCACCGCGGCCAGCAGCACCGGCATGTACTCTGGCTTGCAGCCGGCCATCACCGCATTGACCGCGACCTTCTCGACCGTCAGGTCGACGAGGTTGGGTGGGCAGAGGCCGAGGCTCTCGTGCGGGTCGCGGCTGGTGCCCGCCAGCATTCGCAGCACGCGCTCCTCGCTGGGCGGCACCAGCGGCAGACCGTCGGACCAGTCGCGATCGAACATCGCTTCGATCTCGTCCTCGGCGCTACCGATCTCGACCAGCCGTGAGCGGAGCCCGGTGTCACCGAAACGCACGCGCAGCTTCTCGTCGACACCCGGCTCGACGTTCTTCGCGCCGCAGCCGGCCTTCCACTCCGGCAGACCCTCACCCAGGTTGGCAATTCCGGTCAGTGATTCCCAGTCGCCACGATGCCAGCCGACCTGACGCTCGATCTCCTGGTCGCCGCGTTTGCGGATCAAGGTCGGCACGATCTCGATGCTCATGCGGTAGGAGGCATCCAGCGCGGTATCGTCGATCACGCCGTTCAGCTCGCTGGGAAAACCGGGGTCGTCCTGGCTGTAGACGGTCAGATCGGCCTCGCGGGCGATGCGCGCCAGCACCGGTGCGATGAGCTCGCAGGTCGGGCAGTCGCGTTTGACCACCGCAATCAGCTGGTCGTTGGCCATGGTCGCTCCTCCTTCATCGATGCCGTGCAACGATACCGGCCCGGGGATCGTGGCACGAGAAAACGATCGCCCCCGGACCCGCGGGTCACGGTCCTGGGGCAATCGGGCTACCGATGTCGACCCGGCGCTGCCGGTCAGCATTTACCCGCTCAGGGCATCCCTTCAGAACACCGAGGTCACCGCCAGGCTGGGCAGCCAGGTGGCGAGCAGCGGGAAGAACAGCACCAGCACCAACACCATGCCATCGGTGAACAGGTAGGGGATCGCTCCCTTCATGACCCGTGTCACGGGCACCCCGGTCGTACCGCTGACCGCGAACAGGTTCAGACCCACCGGCGGGATCACGCCACCCATCTCCACCGCCAGCGCGGTGAGGATACCCAGGTGAATCGGATCGATGCCCATGGTCAGTGCGACCGGGAAGAAGATCGGCACGGTCAGCACCAGGATGGCGATACCGGTGAGGAACATGGACAGCACCAGCAGCACCACCAGCAAGATGACGAGGAACTCCATCGGTGCCAGGTTCAACCCGTTCACCCAGGCGGCCAGATCCTGCGGCCAGCCCTTGTTGGCGAGCAGGAACTGGAACACGCCGACGCAGCCGACCAGGAAGAACACCACCGAGGTCAGGTTGACCGCGCGGAAGGTGCAGGGGATGAGCTCACGCAGGAACTCGCGGCCCTTGACCACGATGCCGTAGACCAGCGCGTAACCGCAGGCGGCCGCACCGGCCTCTGTGGGGGTGAACAGACCGCCGTACAGACCGCCCAGGATCAGCACCGGCATGAACAACGCGGGCGCCGCGGCGATGAAGCTCTGTCCCAGGTAGCGCAGACTGAAGGATCCGGACGGCAATCCCAGCCACATCGCGGCGATGACGATGACCAGGGCGTCACTGAGCGCGAGCATCACCCCGGGGACCACCCCGGCGAAGAACAGCGAGACGATCGATTCCTCGGTCAGGATGCCGAAGATGATGAGCGTGATGCTCGGTGGGATCAGCAGGGCGATACCTCCACCGCAGGCGATGACACCGGTCGACATCCATTGTGGATAACCCCGGCGCTTCATCTCCGGGTAGGCGATCACACCCATCGCCGCGGACATCGCGGTGCTCGATCCGGAGATCGCGCCGAACAGCACGGCTGCGACCAGGGTTGCATAGGCGAAGCCGCCCGGTACCCAGCCGACCAACGCGTCGGCGAAATCGAACAGCTTCTTGATGAGGCCGGTCTTCTCCATCAGGAAGCCTGCATAGATGAAGAATGGCACCGCCATCAGCGTGTAGCTGCTGAGGAAGCTGAAGAAGGCCCGGAACACCGATCCCGGCGAGAGCATGGGATCGAACAGCATGTACAACACGGCCGAGCCCGCAAGCGCCATGCCGATGGGGATCCCCATCACCAACAGGCCGATCAACAAGCTTGCAAGTGCGCCCACGGATTCAAACCTCTTATGGAGAACTCAACAATCGTTCGTGACATGTAGATGGGTCTGCCATGGCGGACGGTGGGCCGCCAGGCTGGCGACGCGGCTCAGATCTCGAGGCCTTCCTCGGTCTCCGCCCACGGGAAGACGGTCTTGCCCCGCAGCGCCTGGATGTCTTGATAGAGCTGGAACAGCGAGATCACTGCCATCAGCGCGAAGCCTGCGAGCAGCGCGGCCTGGAAGGGCCACAGTGGCAGTACCAGGCTCTGGGTCATGCGGCCCATCATGTACAGCCGTTCCACCGCCGGCCAGCCCCAAGCGGCGAAGGCGGTGAAGAAGCTCAGCGCCAGGACCGAGTTGATGGTGCGGATGACGAGCACGGTCTTGCGGTAGCCCTTGGCCTTCAGCCAGTCGATCACCGCGGTCACCGCGAGATGCGAGCGACGCGCCTGGGTGACGGCGAAGAACAGGAAGATGGAGCCGATGATGAAATAGGTGACCGCGTCCTGGCCCCACACCCAGACCACGCCGAACAGGTAGCGGCGGATGATCTCGGCGATGGCGAGCACGGTCGCGCCCAGCATCACGACGGCCGCGAAATAGCCGACGATCTTGTCGGTGAAGAAACGCAGCGCCCGGTAGATGCCATCGAGCACGGAATTCATGCGGTGTACTCCTGAGCCTGGGGCCTGAATCGGCCCGCAGGCGGGTGCCGGAACCTTGGGACGGGCCACGACGGGAAGTCGCGGGGCCGTAGCGGTGACGGGACGTCGTGGTGAGCGTCCGCGGCGGTGGCAGGGCCTGCCGCCGCGGACGTTCGACCGATGCCTACTTCTTCTTCGCGTACTTGTCGAAGTAGGTCATCATCTCGGTGCAATCGGTCTTCTCCAGCGGATCGCTGCCGAGCGGATGGCTCTTGGACGCGGCGCGGGCTTCCTGCACGAACTTGTCCACCCACTGGTGGGCATCTTTCGGCGTCTTCGACTTGATCCAATCCTGGGTCGCGGTGCCGAGCTTGTCGGCGAGCAGCTCTGCCTGGGCTTCTTTCAGGATGAAGATGCCCGGCTTGCTCGGATCGTCGGTACCGAACTTGTCCAGCACGCGCTTGTCGTTGCACCAGTTGGCGCGCTTCTGGAACGGGATGATCTCGTCGACCAGGAACTTCTGGAAGGCCGCCTGGGTGTCTTTGTTCAAGCGGTTCCACCAGATGTTGCTGGCACCGATCCAGTAGTAGTCACCGACCACGCCGTTGATGCCGGCGACGGTGAAGAACGGCGCCTGGTCCTTGGTGCTGTTGAAGCCGCCGAGGCTGGTCAGCAGGCCGTCGATGACCTTGGTCTCCAGGGCCGGCGGCACGTCGCCAAAAGCCATGGTCACGGGGTTGGCACCCCACTGGCTGAGCGCGGCGTTCTCGGCCGGGCCCATGCTGCGGATCTTCTTGCCGGCGAAATCGTCCGGGCCGATGATGCGCGAGCCGGCGCCCACGCCCATGTACATGCTCAGATGACCGGTGCCGAAGATCTTCACGCCATGGATCTTGTCCATGCGCTCATTCAGCATCTTGACGGTCTCGAAGTCCTCGAAGGCGTTCAACGCGCCCGGCGTGGTCAGCAGCATCGGGCCGTTGACCACCGACATGTACGGCTCGATCTGCGAGGTCTTGCCGTACTGGCCCCAGGTCATCTCCAGGTTACCGTCGGTCATCGCCTCGACCGCCTCGGGGATGCGGTACAGCGCGCCGGCGTAATAGATGCGCATCTTGCTGCCCGGGATGACCTCCGGCAGACGCTCGGCCATGTACTCGAGGGTGATGCCGACCGGGTGCGGCGGTCCGGTCAGGTCCGCGGCAATGCGGATGTTGAGCGGCTGCAGCTCGGCGCTGGCCGGCAGCGATGCGGCGACCAACGCGCCGGCGACGAGCATGCCGCCCGCCTTGGACGCGACGCGCGTTGCGCGTAGTGAGCAGAGTCTGAACATATCGTGACGTCTCTTTGAGTATTGGTGTCGATAGGATTTCGCGTGGGAAGCTGTCGCGATTGCTGGTTGTTCCCCGGGCGTCACTGCCGCGGGTGGCCGAGAGCTGCTGAGCGCCCAGCGTCGCCAGTCGGGCCCAAGGGCCGCGGCTTGCGAGACGTGGGTGGATTCGAGCAGGTATCGCGCCTTTGCGTGGCGAGCGGGGGTGTGGTGCACCGTCACGCCGCCGGGTTCCAAGACCATGTTCGACGTTCCAGGGCGGAACGCAGCCGGTCCAGACCTTCGTTGTTATTGCAATCCAAGCACTCCGAACGCGGATTAGAAGTCACCGGTAGCGTATTGGTCAATCGCCGTTTCGGCGCGAATCGTCCGCCGATGACCGCTCAAATGTAATCCCTTAGCCGCTCCGGCGCGCGCCCCCGGTGCCGATGCTGCCCGCCGGACGCTGCCGTAGCGGGCCGTCCTCGGCCGCTTCCAGGGCGCGCCTCAGTCCGCCGCGCCGCGCTGATGACGCGCCACGAATCGCTCACCGCGGTCACTGCCGGCGTCGAATCGCAGGTGCCGGGTGAGCTCGCGCACCGAGCTCAGGGCGAGGATGTCCTGGCAGCCACGCAGTGCCGCGTCGTAGTCTTCGTCGCCCAGTATGCCCGCGCAGCAATCGGCGAACTTGGCGTTTAGATCCTCGCGGGCGAACGGATTGTGGATGGTGCCGCGCGCCCACAAGGTCTCGCTCTCCAGCACCCGGCCGTCCTTCAGGCGGATCCGCACCTCATGAGGCAAGCGGCTGGTCGGGTCGTTGCCTTCGGCACCCGCAGGCGTGGCATTCATGATGGTGCGATGCAGCAGAGCGCGTACCTCGGGACGACCGACCGCCGACGGCGTGAAGTCGGCCAGTGAGACGCGTCCGTAGAGCAGCGCCACCGCCACGCAATAGTTCAACGAGAAGCGCGCTTCCATCTCCTGGGTCGGCTCGTCGTAGCACAGGTTGCGCTTATTGCCGTAGCCGACCAGCGCCTCGACCGTCTCCACCTGCCCGGCGTCGAAGCCGTGCTCGGCGCGTAGCGCCAGCACGCTGTCCAGCACCCGGTGCGCCGAGCCGCAGCACGGATAGAGCTTGGGTGCCAGACCATAGGCTTCGATGGCCGGTGTCTGTCCGAGCGTGTCGAGTATCGGCGTCCAGTCGGCCTCCGGGTCGCCGGCGTACAGGTCGGCGAAACCGCGTTCGCCTTCGATAGCGTCCGGCCGGGCGGTCAATCCCTGCTCCGCCAGCGTTGCCGAGAGCACCGCATTGTGCGCGGCCATGCCAGCATGGAAGGGTTTGCCCGGCGAGCCGAACTGGACCTTGGCGCCGGAGGCATGGCTGACCGCGAGGCTGATCGCATGGGTGGTGGTGTCGGCGTCCAGCCCGAGCAGCCGTGCGCAGGCCGCCGCGGTGCCGATACAGCCGATGGTCGAGGTGCTGTGCCAGCCCAGATCGTACTGGCGCCGGCCGATGCCACGACCCACTGCCGCGTGCACCTCCAGACCGGTGATATAGGCGTCCACCAGCGCGGCGCCGGATCGATCGTGCTGCTCGGCGAGCGCCAGCAAGGCCGGCACCAGCACCGCCGAGGCATGGGTGAGGGCTGGCATGTAGTTGTCGTCGAAGTCCAGCGCGTGCGCCGAGGTGCCGTTGGCCAGCGCCGCCAGCGGTGCAATCGCGCCGCGCCGGGCGCCGACCACCGTGACCGGACCCTCGCCGTAGCCGGCCACGGTCCGACGCACGCTGTAGCTGCCCTCGTCACCGGCACCGGCCACCATGCACGCCACCGTGTCCTGGATCGCGTCCACCGCCCGGCGCAAGCCGAGGTCGCTGCGTACCGGAGCGGACTCGGCCGTCCAGCGGGCAATGCGTCGCGTGACATCTGTGGCGCGGCTCATGAGGACTCTCCTGGTAGTTGTGCCCCGGCGGGTGCCCCGGCTGTGTGCCCCGGCTTTCGACCCGGGCGGCTGGTTTCAACGTCATCGATTCGTGGACGCGACGACCGGGTGCGGTGCGGACCGCTCGGCAGCGACGGATTATGTTCGGCTTTACCCACGGCTGACCAGATCGATGTCATGAAGCGCTGCGTCATCCGGGTTCCCTTTACGGATTCGTATAGTTCCCGACATGGTCAGTCAATCCGAATGGGTGAACATGGGACGGGCAAGCGGCGCGCACTGATCGCCGAGTCGGCGGTCGAGCTGAGGGCGGAGCATGAAGACACTGGTGCTCGAAGACGATCTGGAAACCGCGACCTATCTGGCCAACGGTTTGAAACAACAGGGGCACACGGTGGATGTCGCGGACGACGGCCGAGCAGGATTGGCGATGGCGCTCGCCGACACGTACGACATGATGATCGTCGACCGCATGCTACCGCACATCGATGGTCTGGCCGTGGTCAAGCGGATTCGCGCGGCGGGTGTCAAGACACCGGTCCTGTTCCTGACCGCGCTCGGCGGTCTGGACGATCGCGTGAACGGCCTGGAGGCCGGAGCCGACGACTATCTGCCCAAACCGTTCGCGTTCTCCGAGCTCACCGCTCGCATCAACGCCCTGGCGCGACGTCCGCCACTTGCGGATCGGGTCACCAGCTTGCAGGTCGCGGACCTGCACGTGGACCTTCTGCAGCGAACAGTCATCCGAGCCGGCCAGCTGCTGGACCTGCAACCGCGCGAGTTCCGGCTGTTGGAGTATCTGGTCCGGCATGCCAATCAGGTCGTGACCCGCACCATGCTGCTCGAGCATGTCTGGGAGTTTCACTTCGATCCGCATACCAACGTGGTGGAGACCCACATCAGCCGCCTGCGCGCGAAGCTGGACAAGCCCTTCGATTGCCCGCTCATCCATACCGTGCGTGGTGCGGGTTACATGCTGCGAGGGCCGCAGTGAATGGCCACGGCGAATGGCCACAGGGAGGGATTGAGCCTTGCCGGAGCCACGCCGTTTCGCTACGCCCTGGCCTTTGCCGCGCTGGCATCGCTGGTGATGGGAATGCTGCTCGCGGTGGTGTACTGGTGGACCGGCGCCTTGCTGCGCCGTCATCTCGATGAGGGCATCGAAGCGCAGTTCCATCTCATCGAAGCCGCGGCCGCGCAGCACGGCAGGGCAGCGGTGGTCGGGTTGATAGAGCAGCACGAGCGCCAGCATGCAGAAAGTCCGATGCACTTTCTGGTCACGGAGCGATCGGGCGCGGTGCTGGCCGGGGATCTGCCGCCAATGACGCCGATCACGGGTTGGTACGACCTCGAGCTGCACAATCCCCGCGGCGACCAGCACGCGTCGCCCGCGCTGCTGAGGGCTCGCGGAGAATGGCTCTCGGACGACCTGTTCGTGCTCGTGACGAACGACACGCGAGATTTGCAGGCCACACAGAGTTTCATCCTGCGCTCGTTCGCCGCTGCCCTGGCCGTGACCGTGGTGCTCGCCCTCGGCGGCGGCTTGATGATCGCCAGGGTCCTGTTGCGTCGTGTCGAGAGCGTGAACCGCACCGCGCAGTCGATCATGGACGGCGACTTCACCCAGCGTGTGCCAATCGTATCGGGTCAGGACGAGCTTGGCGGCCTCGCGGAGATCATCAATCGCATGCTCGGTCGCATCGAAGAGCTGATGCGTGACATGCAGCAGGTGACCGACAACATCGCACATGACCTTAGAACGCCGCTAGGTCGCTTGCGACAGCGACTCGAGGCGGCTCGTGCCGATGAGTGCGCCAGCAACGATCAGTCGGCCGTGCTGGACGCCGCAATCGAAGAGTGTGACACGATTCTACAGACCTTCGAGGCGATGCTGCGTATCGCTCAGATCGAAGCAGGAGCACGGCGGGCCCGCTTCACCAGTGTCGATCTCAGCGATGTCGTTGCGAATGTAGTCGACGTGTTCCGTGCCGCGGCGGAGGACGATGGCAAGCAGCTCGTGACCCGCATCGAGAGCGCCCTGACGGTGTACGGTGATCGCGAGTTGCTGACCCAGTTGTTGGCCAATCTGATTGACAACGGTATGCGACATACGCCGGTGGGCACGGTGCTCGGCGTGTACCTGGAGGCCAACGACGGCGGCGTACGTCTGATCGTCGCGGACAGTGGTCCGGGCATAGCGGCGTCGGACCGGCAACGGGTGTTCAAGCGATTCTTCAGGGCCGAGAGCAGCCGGACGACGTCCGGCGCGGGGCTTGGCCTCAGCCTGGTCGCAGCCATCAGCAAGCTGCACTCGGCGGAGGTCTGGCTCGAGGACAATGCGCCCGGTCTCCGGGTAGTGGTGCGCTTCAGTTCGTTCACAACGATGCATGGCTCGGCCGCGGGCTCGCTTCGCGGCTCGCTGCCGTGACGCACATCGTAACGACGGCCGCGGTCGGGCGTCTTGTCACCAGCAACAGCAGGAGAGAGCACGATGCAACTCAAGCAAGCCATTGGCAGTCTCGCACTCACCGGATTGTTGATGATCGGTCCGGCGTTCGGCGCGCTCGCCGACGAAAGTCATCATCCCGCGGAGCGCGCAACGGAGCACAATCGCGGCGACATGAAGGGACCGGGAATGATGGGACAGGGAAGGATGGCGCCCGGCATGGGACAGGGAATGATGGG
>JAGRHX010001493.1 GCA_020444775.1 Gammaproteobacteria bacterium | reverse complement strand
GCCACCGACCCCGACATCGGCAACGTGCTCACATTCTCGATGCTGAGCGCCTCCCACCCTGGTGCACTCGCCCTGAACACGAGCACCGGCACCCTGTCGGTGGCGAACGCCGCAGAACTGGACCACGAAGCCAACCCAACGCTAACCCTGCAGATCCGCGTTCAGGACGACACCGGTCTCAGCAATGTCCAGACCGTATCGATTCAGGTGCTCGACGTCAATGAACCGCCCACCGCATTGATGCTCGATAACGCGGTCTCGCCCTTGCTGACCGGCAAGCTCATCGGCACCGTATCAGCACTCGATCCCGATCTTGACGAGACCTTGACCTTTTCGCTGCTGGACGACGTCAATGGTTCATTCGTGCTCGATGCCACCGATGGCAGCCTGCGTATCAGTGACAACCCGAACATCGCCCCGGCGCGTGACCACACCATCACAGTCATTGTCACCGACTCTGCCGGCAACCGGTTCAGCCGCACTTTCACCCTGGAGCTTCTTGCAGTCGATTTAGACGTCGGCATGCCATTTGGCCCAAGCCTTCCAAGCCCGGAGCGCAGCCCAATGCCCGCCGCGCCTATGACGAATCCGCCCCCACCGAGTGCACCGACCGAGAACGCACCGCCACTCGTTCTCGTCCAACCGCTCATTGACCAGACGCGATCGAATGAACCGCTCTTGAGCCTCGGACGATCGCCGTCAGAATCAGCGACCGGTCTGACCATCGACTCCACAATGGTCAGTTCGACGTGGCAGGCACACGCAGCCGACCAGGTTCGTTCCGCACCGGCAAGCGTCACTCGAGCATCGGTCGAGCCCTTCACCATCGACCGGACCGAGCCGGACTTGGCACTGGACGCAAGCGTGCCTCAGAGGGTCGCCATAGATCTCTCGGATTGGGCGCCCGAGGTTGCCTCGATACGGCGCGCCGAGGTTCGCTTCGGTGCGAATCGATCAGCGGTTGACGATTTGCCCGCAACAGGCGATGACAACTTCATCGACCAACTCAGCCCGCTTCATGCAGCTCGAAGCATCGTCGGAATGGTGGCGCTGTGGTGGGCCGCCCGGGCCGGCGGAATGCTTAGCAGCCTACTCATCGGCACGCCCCTTTGGCGCTCCGTAGACCCGCTACCGATCGCTTCGCGCAAGGCGGAAGATCCAGATGGGAAAGACCTCGCAGGCAACGACGACGAGAATCACCCTTCGCGCTGAGCGCGGGCCGTCCCTGGCATCGCGCTGAGACAGTTCCGCTATGCGCTGCTGTTTCGTTGACACGTTCATTTCACCTCTGGGGTCAGTCGTGTTGCCCAGCGACGATTCCCTGACCTGGCACCTCCCTTCGTTACTCACGGGCTCCCTCGGGCAGGCTTCTCCGCTTTCGAGCGCTGCTTTGAAGGTGCCAAGACTTTCGACGAACGGTCCACCTACTGCGACCTCCGGCCGCCTGCGCCAATCGCGGTAACCCTCCCCGGGACGCCGGCCGCGCCAAGCGTTGCGCCCAAGCGACGTGTGTGGCGACAATGGCACAAGCGGAACACCGCTCGTTCCTTGATTCGACTCGCCCTTCAGCCGCTGATACGGGTATGTGTCGATTGCCGGGAACATCGATTGTCGGAAGACCGCGAGCAAGCCGTTCGGCGGGGATCCGAAACATAGCGAGTCATGAAGACGTGAACGCCGCCCAGCCAGATACGACCATCGAGCCGAGCACGCGCGTGCCGCCCGGAGCCACCCAGGTGCTGATCGGGCGGGATCTCAACGCGCGCACACACAGCGTACTCGCCCAGTGGCCGTCGCATTCGCGTGTGAGCTCCACGCTGACCGATCTGGCACTGCTCGCACTGGAAACCGACCGGGTGGTGGAACGCACGGATTTACTGCTGGCCGACGAACGCCCGGTCACCGTGATCGCCTCGCCGCTACCCATCGGTGATCCGCCGCGTGCCTGCGCCACCGCGATCATCCTCGACCACAACACCGGCACGAGCAGAGGCCGCGCCCAAGCAGGAGTCGATGCCAAAGACGACGATGCACTGGACGAACGCAATCGCGCCGCGTCGGTGATCCGCTTGCTGGACGCGATCAACGGCCACGACGACCTCGAAGGCGCAGCCTTGGCATTTGCCAGCGAACTGGTGACCATGACCGCCGCTCAGCGGGTTTCGGTTGGCTTCGTCAGCGGTGATTCGGTGCAGATACTGGCAATGTCCAACACGCCGCGCATCCGGGGCCGCAACCCGTTGATTCGTGACCTTGCCCAGGCCATGGACGAAGCGATCGACCAGGCGGCAACCGTGATCTATCCTGCCGAGAGCGTGAACGGGCCGAGAATGACGCTCGCCCACGGCGGCTTCGCCACACGCCATGGCTGTGCACAAATTTGTACCGTACCGATACTGGTCGCCAATGATCGCGGCCGCGCGATCATCGGTGCAGTCTCGCTCGAATATGGCACTGATCACCGGCTCGATGCACGCGCGATCCGTTTCATCGAAAATGCCGGCTCCCTGCTCGGCCCGACGCTCGACGCACGTCGCCGACTAGCCACCCCGATCGCCGGCCGTCTGGCCAGCACCTTGGCGACCCGACCGCGCGAGATCTTGCGCCAAAGCTCACGCGCACGACAGATCGCCTTCGGCACGGCCGCACTGGCGCTGGCCGGGATCGCGTTCCTGCCGCTGCCCTATCACGTCACTGCCGATGCACGTATCGAGGGAGCCTCACAGCAGGTTCTGGCGGCACCGGTCGCCGGCTACATCGGCACCGTATACGCAAGGCCAGGCGATCATGTACTGGCTGGGCAACCCGTGGTCGAGCTCGATGACCGCGAACTGCGCTTGGAGACGCGC
>JAGRHX010001492.1 GCA_020444775.1 Gammaproteobacteria bacterium | reverse complement strand
CGTGCCTGCCGGGCTTGGTAGCCGCGGCGCCATCCATCTGGACGATGACCAGATGCAGGCCATGCTCGCCGGTGGCGCGCGCTGGGCGGTGCAACAAGGCTACGGCGAAGAAGCCGATCTGGCCCGTATCGAGGAGCATGGCTGCATGGCCGGCGCCAGCCCGCAGGCCGTTTCCGATCAGGCTCGACAACGGCAGCGCGACGAGATGGGCACGCTCGGCTCGGGCAACCATTATCTCGAGGTGCAGCACGTCGCCGAGCTGTTCGACGCCGAGACGGCCGGCGCGTTCGGCCTGAGCATTGGTGATGTCATGGTCAGCATCCATTGTGGCTCGCGCGGTCTCGGGCATCAGATCGGCACCGAGTTCCTGCGCAGCATGGTCATCGAGGCCCCGCACCACGGCATCGAGCTGCCCGACCGCGAGCTGGCCTGCGCACCGCTTCGTTCGCCCCTGGGCCAGCGTTATCTGGGCGCGATGCGGGCTGCCATCAACTGCGCGCTGGCGAACCGTCAGATCATCACCCACCTGGCCCGCGAGGCCTTCGCGCAGGTGTTGCCCGAAGCCCGTCTGAGCCTGCTCTACGACGTCTCGCACAACACCTGTAAGCTCGAGTCCCACGTCATCGACGGCCGCACACGGCGACTGTTCGTGCATCGCAAGGGTGCGACTCGAGCATGGGGACCAGGACACCCCGATCTGCCCGACGGCCTGCGCGAGCGCGGTCAGCCGGTGCTCATCGGCGGTTCGATGGGAACCAGCTCCTACATCCTCGCCGGCATGGCGCAAAGCGAGCAGGCGTCCCTGGGCTCCTCCTGTCACGGTGCCGGCCGTTCGATGAGCCGTCATGCCGCGACCCGCCGCTGGCGGGGCGGCGCTCTGATCGACCAGCTCGCCGCGCGCGGCATCCTCATACGTTCACCATCCATGCGTGGCGTGGCCGAAGAGGCGCCCGGCGCATACAAGGACGTCGATGCGGTGGTCCAAGCCGCCGAGCATGCCGGCCTGTCACGCAGGGTCGCGCGGCTCGAGCCGTTGCTATGCATCAAGGGTTGAGTCGCGAGCCCGCGGCAGGACCTGCCGGCGCCGGACTGGGTATTGGCACCAGCGGCTGGAGCTATCCCGATTGGCAGGCGGATTTCTACGCGGGTGTGAAACGTGCCGACTGGCTGGCCTGGTACGCGAGTCACTTCGACGCGGTGGAGATCAACGCAAGCTTCTACCGTTTACAGCGCCCCGACACCTTGCGCCACTGGTACGCGCAGACGCCGCCTGCATTCCGCTTCGCGCTCAAGGCGAACCGCTATCTCACGCACCGCAAACGACTGCTGGACCCGACCGACCCGGTGCGGATCGAACGTGAACATGCTCTTGCGCTTGCTGACAAGCTGGCCGTAGTGCTGTGGCAACTACCGGCTTCCCTTCGCCGCTGCACGTCGCGTCTCGACGACCTTCTGGACGCGCTGGGCACCTGGCCGGAGGTGCGCCACGCCGTGGAGTTCAGACATCCCAGCTGGTTCGACGCCGCGGTCCTGCGTGAACTGCGGCTGGCCAACGTCGCGACCTGCATCTCCGATGCTGCGGACTGGCCAATGTGGCAGGCCGTCAGCTGCGATCTAGTCTATGTGAGACTGCACGGTCACACCCGCACCTACGCATCCGCTTATCACCCGAGCGCGCTGCGCCGCTGGGCCGAATGGATACGTGACTGGCGGACCGAAGGACGCGAAGTCCATGTCTACTTCGACAACGACGCCGGCGGCGCGGCGGTACGCGACGCCCGGCGTCTGAAGGCCCTTGTGAGCTGAGCACCGCGGGCACCGCCGCGCCCCCGACCCGGCGGTCCCTGCCGAGGCTCACTCGACCGGCCTCACTCGATGGGGAT